>JBFLZA010000280.1:0-11095 GCA_040756535.1 Cyanobacteriota bacterium | reverse complement strand
TTGGTGATTTCCTATCGTTTTGAGCAACGTGACGTGCTATATGGAAGATATCTCGTAGCAGATTTCCACCTATGTATTCTTCTGAGTTTTTGAAATATTCTCGTTTCCACTCTTCAAGTTGGGGAAGCTTATCTTCAAAACTAACATCTATTTCAGCAAAGGCTTGGCTTTTTGCTTGGGTGAGACTCTGAATGAACTTTTCATAACTTTCTTTCTCATTGTCAAATACAAGCAATAGTTGGCGAACCTCATTATCTTCACTTTCAGAAACAACAGTCTGAAACTCAAGTAGATACCATCCGAGAGGAAGTAGAGTTAGGAAAGGAGGAAGAGAAGAGTCTTCTCTCATAGCTACTTGATCAGCCCATCGACGAACCAATTCAATAGAGATGAGATCTAGAGGAGCTTGCTCTCCGTATTCAGGTATATCATCATCCTTCCCACACTAAAGTCAGCTTTACCCCAGTTAATTACCTGCTTCCAATTATCAATAAAAGAGACAATATAAGCCTCATCTGTTCCACCAAACTGAGGGCCACGCAATGCCCGCCCGATCATCTGGGTTAGTAAGATGCTACTAGTAGTCTGTCTAGTCAGGAAAACGGTTTGAGCATTAGGAACATCAGTACCTTCCGTCAGCATCTGGATATTAATTAGCACTTCCAAGTCACCATTACGGAATTGCTCCAAAATTTCTTGATGATCGGCAAGGACAGTACTCGAACTTTTATCAACTTTCGTATAAATTGTTCCTGCCTTTACTCCTCGCTTCTGTAAGAAATTACATAAAGCCTCACATTGATACCATCGATAAGACTTTATAGCCTTTGCAAACGGGGCCATTGTAGCTATCCAAAGACAGGTTAGAACAGAGGAAGCGACTAGCCGTGAAAGTTTTACCACCACCTGTGGGCAAAGCTAGAATACCACCAGCAGGCTCAGAGTATTGCTTTTTGAACCATTCCTTAAGTTTGGCTAAGGCTTCATGCTGATGATTAGCAGGTACTTTGTGAGACGGCTGCACCTTTTTCAGGTCAAACTCACGGTAAAAGTGACTCTTTTGAGTGTTAGTCATATTTCCTTAGCTAGGAGTGCATATTTTGTAAGATAACGCAACCCCACCAGAGAATATGGAATCAACAGCCCTCTGAGAAGACTTGATATTGCCAGAGCAACAACGCCAGACGCTCAGGGATATCGGCGCTCATGTCCGGCAACGCGCTAAAGTCTACCAAAGCTGGGGATTTGCGGGTAAAGGGGGGCGGGGTTTAGGCATCAGTGCCCTGTTTTCAGGAGCTTCGGGTACGGGGAAAACGATGGCAGCCGAGGTGTTAGCGCAAGAGTTGTGCCTTGACCTTTATCGCATTGACCTAAGTGCAGTCGTGAGTAAATATATCGGTGAAACCGAGAAAAATTTGCGACGAATCTTTGATGCAGCAGAAACTGGAGGTGCGATTTTGCTGTTTGATGAAGCGGATGCTCTGTTTGGCAAGCGCACTGAGGTCAAAGATAGCCACGATCGCCATGCTAATGTGGAAGTCAGCTATCTGCTCCAGCGCATGGAAGCATACCAAGGTTTGGCGATTCTCACCACCAATCTTAAAAGTTCCCTCGATCAAGCCTTTCTGCGCCGTATCCGTTTTGTAATTACCTTCCCCTTCCCAGAGGCTAAAGCCAGAGCCGAGATTTGGCAACGCATCTTTCCCAGTCAAACCCCAACCCAGGAAATAGATGTACACAAGTTGGCAAAGTTGAATGTAGCTGGGGGAAATATCCGCAATATTGCCTTAAATGCTGCCTTTCTTGCTGCGGATGCGGGAGAGCCAGTCATGATGAAACATATTCTACAATCGGCGAAGAGTGAATATGTCAAGTTAGAGCGACCGCTGACTGATATTGATATTCGAGGTTGGGTCTAATTCCTGTTTCAACGAACGCCAGGGAATAGATGATCTCAAAGGGAAGGTTGTTGAGCTTAGCGTGCTTGGTCTTGTTACCCCCATTGCGGGTAAAACATTAGGATTATCCAACTCGCGATGAAAAAAGCAGCAAATAATCCGATCATAATTTCCAAAGACCAAGGTGCATTGAGACTGCCGAGAAGTGGACTGGCAGAGAGTACCAAGATAAACAGAAACATTAAAACAAACCAAACCATAGTGCTATCTAAACCTGAGTGACAATTCTTCACATAGCTTTATCCCGATCATAGGCGATCGCTTCTGTTGGAGTTGAAGCGCGATCGCACTTACGCCGTCTCTTGAGCTAAGAAGGGATATTCCGAATTAACATTCCACCGTTTACCATCGTGAATGAGCAGAGTGAGCTGGGAAACTGTAAACTGAAACTCCAACTCTCGATGCACAAACTCAGGCCATGCAATACGGAAGTTCTGCTTGCTTAAGTCTTTAAAGGCAACTGTCATGTGAGGAGCAAAGGGACGCTTTTTCGATACAGGGTCAACAATTTCCAATGCATCCTCTAAGTGCGCCATCAAGTGGCTTTGCAAACTCATCAGTTCTGGCGTCTTGATGACATTGATATAAATGACACGCGGAGGAAACGCCTCAAACCCTTTTAGGATAATCGGCACGGATGTTTGGGTTTGGGCAAACGTCGAGAGGGTTTGTTCGAGAACTGGCACTGCATCCAATTGCCACTCAAAAGGGGGTTGCAGGGTAATGTGCGGCGGAGACTTCAGGGCGTGTCGGCTATTGTAGGTAGTAGCGAAATACTCCTTAATCTCAGTCGCATAGTCTTGAACATCCTGCGGCGGCAGGAGGGCGATGAAAAAAAGACGTTTTGCTTTATCCAAGGAATTTTACTGACAAAATCAGTAGGCGTTCTGCTTGGTACTATTAAATCCAAAATCTAAAACGGATAGCAAATGCCCTGGTTCGTAAAAATTGAAGAAGGTATCGTCGATAAGCCCACCTTTGACCAATACGTACCTGCTCACAAAACCTACGTTCAAGACTTGATTGCCAAGGGACACAAGGCAAAAACCGGTTACTGGGCAGAGCGAGGCGGTGGAATGCTGCTGTTTGAGGCTGATTCACTGGAGGAGGCAAAAGACATTGTTGCCCAAGACCCACTCGTGCAAAATAACTGTGTTAAGTATGTGCTCCACGAATGGCGTATCGTCGCTGAGTAACAACCTGAATCCAGGGTTTCACTTTCGGATGACACAAGCGTCACAATAATGTTATGATGAAAACGATCCGGAACCATGCGATCGCAACGCCTAAACCTTGTCAGAACCGGAAGGTAGCAGCAATACAGGATGCTTGCGGTAGGCGTGGTCTCCGGGTCATTTTGTTTTAAAGTACGATTAACAGATTATTGATGGAAGCGGGATTGCTGATTAAGCATCAGAAGCATCCTGTATTGCTACTTTTCAAGTCTCGTGCTATCGCAGCTTTATAACCCACTCATCTGTTCAACTCACCTAAAACAGGAAGAAAGCCAACCCTGTCGTAAGCGCTCCAGACAGGAAGAGTTTTTCAGAGAATTACTTAAGCGGGCTAAATATCATCTATCAACCTGGGCAAAGAACTAATCGTCTGCCTTGAGATTTTGCACAATCGCTAAAACATCCTGGTAATCGACGAACCAGATCACTGGTCTATTATCGACGACTCAGCAGCAGAGAATGCTAGTGTTGAAAAACTAAAAAGTTTAGAAATAAATACTGTTTACCTCGGAAATGCCTTGCCATTTCCGATAGAACTGTTCATAAATAACAAGCGATAATTTGAGTTGCTTGTCCCATCAGATGCTTCACAAGCGGCATCATAACAAAGTACTTTTTATTGAGTTTCAGAGGCAACCTATGTTTAATCACACACTAGCAGTGTTCGCCTTGAATGCCCAACTGCCGGATACCATCACAATCGTTGCGATGGCGCTACTTAGTCTCATTTCTCTTTTATTGATTCTCCTTTTCAGAGGGATTTCGTATGTAAAGATTCCGAAGCTCATGGATTCGCTTGCCGCTCGGTTTGATTCGGCAAAGTCTAAAGAAATTTATCAGAAGCTGATTAAGCCCTATCAAGGCTGGTTAAGTTGGGTCATTGTTTCAACTGTTGTTGACCTGATTATTTTAAGTATTCCCACACCATCATGGCTCCTATTTTTTGAATTTCCCTTGAGCTTGCTGTTAGCCATCAGTACCACTTGGCTAGGATTCAAGCTCTTTGCAGACCTATTTGATAACTACTTGCTGGGGGTGGCGCTAGAAGATGAAGCCAAAATTAATACTGAACTTCTAACTCTTGGCAAGTTTTTGACAAAAGCGGTTATTGTTCTGATTGTTATCTTTTGCTTTGCCCAAGCTCATCAAGTTAATCTGATTGGTCTAGTAGCAAGTTTGGGAGTTGGAGGGTTGGCGATCGCATTTGCTTCTCAAAAGGTACTTGAGCAAATTCTCTGGAGCGTGATTCTCTACATTGATCGTCCTTTCAACATTGATGATTATATCCATTTGCCAGATCGGACTCTAGGTCGGGTTGAGTCGATTGGGTGGCGTTCTACCAAAATTCGCTTGTCTGGCAAAAATACCTTGGTAGTGGTTCCCAATAGTAACCTAGCGCAAGTTAGCATTGAGAATCTGACCAATGCTCGGCGGGTAATTTCTATGGTTACCCTAACCTTTTTTAAGTCAATGTCTGATCAGGAAAAGGCATGGATTCAGCAGCTTCTTTTAGACAGCACCAGCGATATCCTAGGAATTGATCATCAACTCACCCAGGTCAACTTTCGAGATCTGGCTGATCAATCAGGTCAATACCATGTTCAGGCACAAGTCATTTTCTTCATTTTAGGGGCGACGGAGACCTCAATGGAATTACGCAAAGGTCTGCTGGGGATGGCTCGGGAAAATATCATCAAGCAGCTACAAGGATATGGGATTAGTTTTGATATTCAAGAGAGCATCGTTGATGTTAGCCAGCCAATGAATATTTAATACTTATAGTCACTGTAACATCTTCAAGGTTCTGAGGCGATGCAAATAAACCAAGAAATATTTCAATATGTCTTGGAACTAATGTCGAGGTTAGGCTTGTTTTCCTTCGCCGTCATTGTCTCGCCATTTGTTGGGCGATTGTTGCTTCAATTCATTCGGTTAGTACTTAAGCTACTTGAGTATCGTGGAATAATAGATAGCCAGACTGCTTACGATAAATCTATTAAACCGTTTCAGAATTCATTGTCATTAACAGGGGCATTTCTCTTCATTGCAATTTGCCTGAATTTACTCATAGAATACGAAGACCTTTATAATTTTTTAGGTGTTTTTGTCTATTCGGTATTGTCAGTTGGAATTGGCTGGTTTGCTTCAAAAATTGCTCACCAAATTATCCATCGGTCAGTGATCAGTTTAGTACATCGGTGGTTTGGAAAAGTGAATGAAGTCGTGCTGATTTTTGAGACTCTGAGCTATGTCCTGATCGTCCTGATGGCTGTGGTGATTTTTGCCATCGGACTCCGGGTAAATTTGGTTACCCTTGTAGCCAGTGTGGGTATTGGTGGTGTGGCGATCGCATTCGCAGCCCAGCAGACAATCGGACGGCTTTTCGGCACCCTAGAGCTATATCTTGACCGCCCATATGTTTGTGGCGAGTACATCCGAGTCAACTTTAATCCCTACGGTGAAGATGTGTATGGTCGGGTGGAGTCCATTGGCTTGCGTTCAACCAAAATTCGGATTGTTGCTCAAAATACAATGATGATAGTTCCGAATTCGACGATGGCTAGCAAAAATATTGAAAATGTTAGCCGGGGCAAAAAGATTATGGCGATGCTTTGTTTGGACTTTCCGAGACAGCTTAGAGAGGAAGAGCTTGCCCTCGTAACTCAGACTGTTGAGCAGGAAAGCCGCTTTTTCTGGGGCTTTGACAAGGCTAGTACGCGAGTTCAGTATGGAGAAGTAGACCATAATCCTTCAGCGACCCGCGCCAGAGTGTTCTTTTTCATTAGCAGTCCGAGTGAAAACTCTCTAGAACTGCGTAAGCGACTCCTGGATTTAGCGAATCATGCGATCGCCAAAAAACTGTCAACCCAAAACCTCAGGTTCATCGTTCCGGAACCAACCGTTTACATTGATTCGCCCATGTCTCTCTAACGATGATCAGTTCGTTAGTCCTAGGTTCCCTTTGAAGCCCGTTACTTTTCCACAGATGAACAGATGACATGAATACCCCATCGCCTTTTGAGTCCAATCCCGATCAAACCAACGCCTGGGATAAGGAACTCTCGCTCGAAACGCTTCAGGAACAACACCTCAACCTTAAGCTCCGGGTTGAGGAACTCCACACCAAGGTAGATCAGACCCGTGGGCTACTTCAAACTCTCGTCGTTGGCCTGGTGGTTGCCGTGTTACTGACGATTGGCATTTCTGGTTGGTTTGCCTACCGCCTGCTCGTGCAAGAACAAATAGCGCGGCGTGAAACACAAGAGGCAGCGGCAACAAATGCGAACATGCTGGAACAGATTGAGCAGATGGAAGCCCAGTTGCAGCGCCAGAAAGAACAACTACAAACCTTCAGAACAGAAGTGCCCGATGAGTTGAAGACTCTAACCGATACAGTCCAAGCCAATCAGCGGCAGTTGCAGCTCTTACGCGATCGCATCAAGCAAATTGAACCGAAGGGGGCATCTTCAGATAGCACCGATTGACAGACGCTAAATCATATCTAGCAATCAACTGTCTGACTTGTTCTCTGATCAATTGTATAGTTTCATTAAAAACCCCAAAGCGATCGCCTCACCGATAGCAGGGTTGTTCTTTGCCAGTTGACCTAGAGCTAGATAGGCAGTTTCCCCGTTTCCCACCTATCCTAGAAGCATAAGGTACTTGCATAAGTTCTGGAGAATTATTGATAGTGAATCGCTTTGGAGATATTGTTCAAAGAGCATTCTATCTAGGCGTTGGGGCAGTTACGGCTGTCGGTGAAGAAGCCAACACTAGGTTAGCCAAGCTACGCACTCAAGCTCAAAAACTCGCCGATGAGTTGGTAGCCAAGGGAGAACTGACAACGGAAGAGGCGCGAAAGCTGGTTGATGATTTGGTACGACAGGCTCAACAACAGCAAACCGTACAACAATCGTCTGATAATACCCCTAACAACGAACCGCGTCGGATTGAAATTCTCTCAGACGATGAAGCACCCACCGCTAAAAAGGATGAGCAGAATGTAGATGTTCTGCGGCAACAGGTGCAAGCGATGCAAGAAGAACTGCGTCGTCTAAAGCGGGATATCTAGGTCAGTATAGGTAATGAGTGCATGAGCTAGCGGAGGAAATCAAGCATAAAAGGGGCGAAACCTCCTGCTAGATTACCAGTGCAACAAGCTAAGCTGGTATCAACCTCTGAGCGAGGGGGCTAGAACAGCCCAAAACGCGATCGCATAGCACTTGTCTTCATATCGCACCGCTTATGCTTTTCAACCTGAACACCCAGCGTACACCTATCTTTCGTTTATGTCGCAGCACGTTTTTTGGGTTGATCGCTGTTGAACATTGATTCAATCTATGATCGCTGTTCAATGGACTCAGTATACTGGAATATCGCCAAACTCATAAAAGTCGTTTATTCGCATTGCCAACATGGAAGAGTGGCCTAAAAATATATTTGAAGCATTAGATTCAGTAGCTTGTATGGTCGATGAATTCTTCCTGGAGGTTACTGAAATGGTTGAAGACTTCGCCAATGAAGTACAAGAAACTGTTGGCATAGATTTCGACCAATGTTTGCAGGATATGTTTGAACCGATTATCGAAATCTATGCTGAGCTAGAAGAGATTGTCGGTGAAACAGAAGAAACTTACTACAGCTATCCTGTAGAACCTACTCCAGAGAAACACGCTGCCTGCGTAGGTTGCCGTCATTATCATGGGCAAGTCTATGGAGGGAATGTATTCATCTGTGGTATGCATCCCTACGGTTGGGAGACAGAGAGTTGCCCTGACTGGGAATCGAATTAGAAACGAAAAACTGACTATGAATCAACCCCTAACCCAGCAACAGTCTTCATCTGAGGTAAAAACGCCTGAGATGAAATACGGTGAACGTGCAATTGCAGAGGGACAACTGATTACGTTCCCGAACCCTCGGATTGGGCGTCGCTACGATATCAATGTTACGCTGCCGGAATTTACCTGTAAGTGCCCGTTTTCTGGCTATCCGGACTTTGCCACCATTCACATTACTTATGTTCCTGATGAACGGGTAGTGGAGTTGAAGGCACTTAAACTGTATATCAATAGTTATCGCGATCGCTACATCTCTCACGAAGAAAGCGTCAATCAAATTTTGGATGATTTTGTAGAGGCTTGTGACCCTTTAGAAGTGACAATTAAAGGGGATTTTTCCCCACGAGGCAATGTTCACACGGTTATCGAGGTACGGCACAAAAAAGAAACGAGTTCATCCTAGAAGCCTGTGAAAGTGCAGGTGCAACGGGAATCACTGTTGTTGTTGGCGTAGAAGAGTAGGACTTCCTTAAGATTGAGATTGCCAAAACAACAGCGATACCCAAAGCGATTACTGCTAATACTAACGAAGCGATCGCAACCGTTTGAACTGTTTTCGGCGGATTTTGATTCTCCGTACTCATCGGTAAACTTCCTAAGCACTTTTAGAATCCGAACAGTTAATTAGAAAAAACAACCGCAGATGCACGCAGCCTATAGCAGAGGGATATAGCTAGCGATGGGGTCATCCCTGAAAGAAAGGATGTTTCAGATTAGACACCATGAGCAGAAGCTCACAAGGAATGGATGAGAATCTTTCTCTCCTGACTCCTGACTCCTAACTCCTGACTCCTATTTTCAGATTAGATTAGTTCTTAATTTTGGCTAACTAAAGATTCTGCTGTTGCCGGAATTTGTTGTGATGACGGCTGACTGCTCAATTGGTCTAAAATCCCAATGATTTCTCGCTCAAATGCCACTTGTGCCCGGTTGGTTCTGCCACCGACGTAGAAATGGTCGCCTTTTTGCAGTGCCCAAATCTGAGAGTGGGAGACGTAACTCATTACCACTCCCAACATCAGCAAACCAAAACCCGTGTAAACGATTGGAATACCTGGGTCAGCTTTAATCTGTAAACCTGTACTGCCGATAACATCAACAATTTTCAGGGTAACGCCATTCACCTCGGTTGCCATCCCTGTACGAACAGTCGAAACCAACTTGCCAGAGGCATCGTAAACCAGAAGTGTACCCTGCAAATCTCTTGCCAGTAAGGAGACACCTTCACTCAAATCTGGCTTGGTAGGAATCCAGGTTCCCCAAAGGCGTCCTTGCCCCGGAGTATCTAGCAGCGCCATCGGGATTTGGAAAATGGGGCTTTTGTTGATTCGCACCCGAACGCCAGCAATTCCCCAATCCGTTTGATACATCGTCACTCCCCGGTAGCGCAGGGGTTTGTTGACATAAATGGTCTGTTTTTCAACGTCCTTGCCCTCTTGATTCAGAACTGATAAATCGGAGTAAAACTGGTCAATTCCACCTTCAGGAGTGTAGTCAATCCAGAAGCGATTTACGCGCACTGACCAATCTTTGGGGATTTGCGGTGCAGCCAACGGCCCAGCATCAATGACGTTTTTGATTTGAAAGGTACTGCCACTAGGCACCATTTCTTGGGCAAGAAAACCCGTTAATGCCCCCCAAATCGCTCCTCCCAGGATAAGCAGCATACTGGCATGGACGACGATAGGACCAATTCTCCCGATGATTCCCTTACGGGCGTAGAGGGTATCGCCTTCCCGAAACACTTTATAGCGTCGCTTTTCTAACAAAGGGGTGAGGGTATCTAGATTTCCCGTTTCGAGTTCGGCACTGAGGGCGAGTTTCTGAAATTGGCGGGGTTCTTTATAGAACTGCCAGCGACGGGCTGCTTTCAGGGCAGGGAACTGACGAGTGAAGGTACAGGCGGTTAAGCTACTGCCAAATAAAATTAGGATTGACAAAAACCACCAAGTACGGTATACATGGTCTAACCCTAAGGCTAAGAGGACTTTCCAAGAGAGGAAACCAAATAAGGCTGGGTCTTCTGGATAGTTACCTTGATAAAATGCGAGGGACTGACCCTGCTCAATGACAGTACCACTAATGCTGAAAAGAGCGATCGCTAACAACAGGACAATGGCCAGTCGCAAGTCACTGAGGACTGAAAGCAGTTGACGCCAAATATTGGGTAACGATGCATTTTCTATAGTCATTTGTTATTAAAAAATTCCGCTAGGAATCCGAGACAGCAAGGAAAAGACGCCAAATCCTACAAGTAAGGCACCACTAACAGGTGTAATCCAACCCGACCACTGGCGCAACTCCAATATTTTTTTGATTGAAGCTGTAAAAGTACCCGCCAAAATCAAGGGTGTGACGTAACCCGCCGTGTAGGACAACAGCAAAGCGCCCCCTAAAACCAAATCTTGTGTTGATGCAATCCAAGTGAGTAATGTTGCCAAGACGGGAGTACTACAAGGGGAAGCGACTAAACCAAAGGTTAAGCCTATTAAATAAGAACGCACTCCATCGGGCCAGTCTTGGGAAATCCAATCCATTCCTCCCCAGGAAGGCAGTTGTAAGGGCAAGGCTTCGAGTAAGTTCAGCCCCATAATAATGGCAATCAGGCTGACAACAATGGGCAAACCGACTCCGATTTGACCGTAAACTCGCCCCACAGATGCGGCTAAAATTCCCAACCCTGCTAATGTCGTGGCTAACCCCAACGCAAACCAAGTGGATTGAGTGACCGCTTGGAGACGCCCTTCTGCTTCGTACCCCCCAATGTAGCCAATGGTGATGGGCAGCATGGAAAGCATACAAGGGGTTAGGCTGGTGAGCAATCCTGCGGTAAAGATAATGCCGATACTAATCCAAGTTAGGTGAGTGAGTTGGTTGGAGACGAGATTATTGGCAAATTGTCCGAGTTCGTAAAGTCGAGTTGAGAGTGTTTCTAACATGCGGTAGTTGGCTTTTAGAACGCCCAGTCTGCTTGAATTTTAGCTTAATCAGGGGTACGAACAGGCGCTAGTGCGGGGGGCTGGGGGAGCTGGGGGGGCTGGGGGAGTTGAGGGAGCTGGGG
>JBFLZA010000279.1:0-11140 GCA_040756535.1 Cyanobacteriota bacterium | reverse complement strand
GGTACAAATACTGTTGATGTTGCCAACATCAATACCGCGCTTAATACTGGCACCAACGTTACCATCACTACGGATATTGGCGGAACTGAAGAAGGCAATATCACTCAGAATGCGGATGCACTTATCAACAAAACAGCAGGTGGAGATGCGACTCTGACATTGCTAGCTGCCAATAACATCATCCTGAATGGGGAAATCTCTTCGAGTAGCGGTAGGCTGAATGTAGCCCTCACCGCTGATGCTGATAACAGTGGGGCAGGTGCTATCGACATGGCCAATGCCACAATTTTTACCAATGGTGGCAATGTTACTGGGATTGGTAGGGGAAATCCAACTGCGGGTGACAGCATATCGCTCAACAACAGCAACATCAATGCTGGAGGAGGCAATGTTGAACTAACGGGTATAGGACAAGATGACGGTTTTAGCAATCACAGAGGTATCTTTCTTGCCAATAGTGTAGTAGAAACTAGCGGGACAGGAACCATTACCCTCACTGGCACAGGTGGCAATGGGACAAATTTTAACCAAGGACTTCTGATTAATCAGTCAAGCACTGTCAGGGCAGTTGATGGAAATATTGCCATCTTTGGCACGGGTGGGAACGGAACTGGCACCAATAACAATGGCATTGACATTGCTGGCGTCGTGGAAACAACTGGGACAGGAACGATTAGCTTGACTGGTACAGGTGGGAATGGGACAACGTTTAATCCAGGAATTGTTCTCCGTCCGTCAAGTATTGTTAGGGCAGTTGATGGAAATATTGCCATGTTCGGCACAGGTGGGAACGGAACTGGCAGCAGGAACAGTGGCATTGAACTTTTTGGCGTAGTAGAAACAACCGGAACAGGCGCGATTAGCTTAACTGGCGCAGGTGGGAATGGAACAGAGCAGAATAGGGGGATTTTTCTTCCTAGCGCAGCTATCAGAGCAACTAGTGGGAATATTAGCTTGACAGGCACAGGCGGAAATGGGACGGGTGCGGATAATCAAGGAATAAGAATTAGTGATTTCAGCGAAGTCAGCACCACCAATGGAGCGATCAACCTGAATGGTACAGGTGGCACTGGGACTATTTTTAATACTGGAGTTTTGATTGAGTCTAACTCTAGGGTGAGTTCAGTCAATGGAAGTATCAACCTAATTGGTCAAGGAAACGGGACTGGAGATGGCAACTATGGCATTTTGGTTGGTAATCGCAGTGTCGTAGAAACGACCGGGACAGGCAATATCAGTTTTGAGGGTATAGGTGGTACTGGGCTTAATACGAACTTCGGGATACGAATTGCTCAAATTGGCACGAGAGTCACTTCAGCCGATGGAAATATCACCTTCACTGGAACGAGTAGGGGGACTGGGAGCGACAATGAAGGTATTAATATATCCTCTGCTGCTGCTGTGGAATCTACTGGAAGAGGGAATATAACGCTGGTTGGTACTGCCGGAAATGGAACGAATGAAAATGTGGGAATACGTTTGAGAGAGTTTGCGGGAAATGCCAGTTTTATTAGAGTGTTTAATGGAAATATCAACCTAACAGGGATTGGGAATGGTACTGGCAGTGGCAATACAGGGGTTCAGCTTGATGCTGGCAGTGCCATTGCCTCAACGGGAGTGGGGAATATTAGCTTGACAGGCACAGGAGTTGCCAGTGCTGGAGATACGAGTCTCGATATTTTCCTCACAGAGGGGAGCTTATTGCAATCGACTGGAAGTGGAAATATCAGCCTCGCTGCCAATCAAAACATTATCACTGACAACATCATCACCTCTGGTGGAGCGATCGCCATCACCAGCGACAATGGTTCAATCAATACCAGTGCCGGAATCCTCAGTTCTGCCTCTCAAACAGCCGATGGAGGAGCAATAACCCTCCAGGCTGATGGCGATATTACCACAGGTCGTCTTGATTCTCGTGTTGGTAGTACTGGCATCGGAGGTACGATTACCGTCATCAGTACCAATGGAGCGATCAATACTACTGCTGGTGCTGTAGATTCGGGTTCGATAGAGGCAGGTTTGGGAAATGGAGGAAATATTGTTCTATCTGCCAGGGGCAATATTACCACTAGCGATGTCCTCTCTCGCACAAATTCTGGTGGCACGGCGGGGAATATTACGATTACCAGTACAGATGGAGCGATCGATACTACGGCTGCAACCTTCGGTGTACATGCTTTCGGTTCTCCCGGAGGTGCGATCGCACTTAGTGCAAATGGCGATGTTAGGACTGGTAGTGTCCTGACTTATACCAATAACCCTCCCCAAACCGAGCCGGGAGGAAATATTACCATCACCAGCAACAATGGAAATATAGATACCAGTGCTGGACTCCTTAGTTCTGGCTCTCAGGTTGGCGATGGAGGAGCAATTACCCTTTCTGCAAATAATGGCAGCATCACTACAGATGTTCTCAGTTCGTTAGGAAATAATACTGGCGGAGCAATTGCTCTTAGTGCAGCAGGTAATATCACGACAAATGCGATCGCATCCAGTGGCGGCAACGGGGATGGCGGAATTATCAATATTAATAGCGGCGGCGAAATTAATATCAATAACGACAGCAGCGTCGTTGGTGTGAGTGGGGTAAGTTCTGGTTCCTTGAATGGCAATGGTGCTGATATTCTTCTCAATGCTGCCAGCAACATCCGTGTTGGCTCCCGTCCGCTTTTGTCCAGTTCCGCGATCGGCAATGCTGGCAACATCACGCTCAATTCTACCAGTGGTGACATCGAAGTGGCTGGCATTCAAGCGGAAGGGGGTACGGGTGGAAGTGGGGGAAATGTTGATATTACAACAACAGGTTTTTTCCGAGCAACGGACTCTTTCCCCAATCTCAATGGAACAACAGCCAGCATTACTACCAGTGGAGTGACGGGAGGCGGTTCGATTATTATCCGCCACGGGGGACTGGGAATTACGCCCTTTATCGTCGGAGATGCTAGTACGAACGGTACAGCAGGAGCCATTACAACAGGAAATGCGTTTCCCGTACAAACCATCTCCCCCAATCAAGAGTTTTTCAACACCCATACTCAAGAGAGAATTCAAATCATCTCCGTACCCGGACAAACCTTACCCCCTCCACCCACACTGCCAATAGGCTCAAACAGACCCGATATAGTCCCCCAAGATGCGATCGCTAATCTAATCGGAACTCTGGTTGGAGCGCAAACCACTGTCAACCAAGACCCTCTAAACGGTAACTCTGGCTATAACTGGACGATTCCGGGTCAAGGCAGTCTAGATACAGGTTACATCAACTTGCAAAACGTTCTGGCTCAGGGCAACCTGAATCAAGCCGTCTCCCAAATTGATGAGGTATTTGAAGAAGAATTTGAAAACTATCTTGGGGAAAAATTACCCCATGAAACCGTTACCGTCGAAGGCATTAGAACGGTTTTGAAAACCATCAACAGCGAAACCAAAACTCAGCCAGCGATCGTCTACGCTCTCTCAACACCCCAACAACTGGAACTAGTGCTAGTTTTACCGGATGGTTCCCCCATCCGCAAGGTAGTCCCCGAAGCCAACGCGGCTACTTTCCAGAAAACCTTAACTGAGTTCCGCAGCAGTGTCACCAATGTCGCAAGCTCTCGTGGCTACCTTGCCTCAGCACAACAACTGTATCAATGGATGATTGCCCCCCTCGAATCTCATCTGGAAGCGCTGGGGATTGATACTCTGATTTTTTGCATGGATGCTGGTTTACGCCTCATCCCAATGGCAGCATTACACGATGGGCAGCAGTTTTTGGTGGAAAAGTACAGTATCGGTTCTATTCCTAGTGTCAGCCTCACCAATAGCCGCTACAAAGCTGTGAAAGATGCTCAAGTTTTAGGAATGGGAGCATCGGAATTTCAACAACTGGCACCGTTGCCTGCAGTGCCAACGGAATTACAAGTAATTACCCAGCAGTTGGGGTCGGGCCAATTCTTCCTCAACGAAGGATTCACCCTGAATAATCTCAAATCCCAGCGTCAGCCCTTCAGCATCATCCACTTAGCCACCCACGCCGACTTCCAACCGGGAAATGCGGATAACGCCTACATTCAGCTCTGGGACAGCCAACTGAAGATTAATCAACTGCGGCAGATGGGTTGGTATCAGCCCCCTCAAGTTGAGCTGTTGGTTTTGAGTGCCTGTCGCACTGCCTTGGGGGATGTGGATGCGGAGTTGGGTTTTGCGGGATTAGCGGTGCAAGCGGGAGTTAAGTCGGCATTAGCCAGTCTTTGGTATGTCAGTGATGAAGGGGCACTGGCGCTGATGAGTGGATTTTACCAACATTTGCGTCAAGAGGATGTCACCATCAAAGCTGAGGCACTGCGACGTGCCCAACTGGCAATGCTACGAGGGCAAATGCGTGTGGAGAACGGTCAACTGCAAGGATTAGAACAACTGGGTAGTATTCCTTTACCTCCAGAACTAACAAGACGGGGCAATAATGATTTTTCCCATCCCTATTACTGGGCAGCGTTCACAATGATTGGTAGCCCTTGGTAGGGAAAAGACTGACATCTTTAACTCAAAAAGGTTGGGCTGCTTTGCATAAAAATGCAGCAATTGATCTGAGACATAGATAGCAGAGAGGCAAATGCAATTAAGCAACAGAGTTTTCACTGTTAGCCAAGAGTTAAACCCCCTGATCGTTGGGTGCTTCTTTACCAATCAATTAGACTGAATTGAGTGTTGTAAGGGTAATATCAAATTGCTTTAACTTTGCTACGGATAGAGGGATGGTGAGCTGTGGGAGTTCCCGGAAACTGGGGAAGTGATTTGTAGTAGAAATTTAGCGAATTGATATAAACCCCAGGAAATCTGACCATGAACCTTGCCCGTTGGTATGTTGGCTGGTTATCTTTTTTTATTCCCCTCAGTGCCACCCTTACCAGTATTTCAGCGATAGCGAATCCCATTACCCCTGCCTCAGATAGTACTGGCACGATTGTCACTCCAGACGGTAACCGCTTTAATATCCACGATGGTTCCCTGTCCCAAGATGGTGCCAATCTTTTCCACAGTTTTCAACAATTTAATTTGGATTCAGATCAGATTGCCAATTTTGTATCCAATCCTTCGATTCATAATATTTTGGGGCGGGTTGTTGGGGGTGAACCCTCAATGATTAATGGCCTAATTCAGGTAACGGGGGGCAATTCCAACTTATTTTTGATCAACCCTGCTGGAATTATCTTTGGCAAAGATGCCAGTCTAAATGTGCCTGCTTCGTTTACAGCGACAACGGCTACAGGAATTGGTTTTGCTGGTAATAATTGGTTTAACGCTTTTGGCAACAATAACTACCAGACCTTAATCGGTACTCCCAGTCAGTTGGCGTTTGATACTACACAAACTGGCGCAATTGTCAACTCCGGTAATTTGGCAGTGCGAGAGGGACAGAATTTAACTTTAGTTGGCGGCAGCATTATCAACACGGGGCAACTGACAGCACCGTCCGGAACTATCACTATCAAGGCTGTGCCGGGTGAGAACTTGGTCAGGATTAGTCAAACCGGACACCTGCTGAGTTTGGAGATTGAACCGCCAAGAGAAAATAATGGGCAGCCGTTACCGATTACCCCTTTAGATTTACCGACTTTGCTGACGAAAGCTACTGGAAGTCTGGAGACAGGACTGAGTGTTTCCCAATCTGGCACAGTGCAGCTCAATGAGTCCGGTATAACTATACCTGTTGAGGCAGGTACTACCATCGTTTCTGGCACTCTCGATGCTTCCAATACAGCAGTCGGGCAGATGGGCGGTGAGGTGAATGTTTTGGGCAGCAAGGTGGGACTGTTTAATGCCAATATCAATGCCTCTGGCACCAATGGGGGTGGCACAGTGCGAATTGGGGGTGATTACCAAGGTGAGGGTAATATGCCTAATGCCTCGCACACATTTGTCAGCAGCGACTCGATGATTAATACTAATGCCTTACTCAATGGCAATGGTGGTCAGGTCATTCTCTGGGCGGACAAGGTAACGGGGTTCTTTGGCAGTATCAGCGCCCGTGGTGGAACCCATTCAGGTGATGGTGGGTTCGTCGAAGTATCAAGTAAGCAAGACCTGATTTTTCGCGGCCATACTGACTTGAGTGCGGGGCAGGGCAATTTTGGCACATTGCTGTTAGACCCAACCAATATCACCATTGTTGATGGTGCAGGTACACCCGATGATGGTCAACTGGCAGATGGTCAAATCCTGCTTGATGGCGGTGCTGAATCGTTCACGATTTCTAAAAATGCCCTTGAAGCACTACTAGGCAATGTCGATGTTACCCTGCAAGCGAGTAACGATATCACGATTAATAATTTACAGGGCAATTCCCTCACCTTTACTCCCGGTACTGGGTCGATTACTTTTACAGCGGACGCTGATGGTGATGGTGTTGGAGCGTTTTCTATGAATGAGGGGGATACGATTCGAGCTGAGGGGAGAGCAATAACCATTCAGGGAGCAAGTGTAGCTGTTGGAAATATTGCAACCGCTGGTGGGAATATTAGTATTCTTGCCAATGGTGGCGATATCAACTTGATCGGAAATGCACAAGGGATTCAAGCTGGCACAATTCAGGGTAATGCTGGTCAAATCACCCTCAATGCGATCGGCAACATTATCAGCACTGGCTCTACTAGTATCGCCTCTAATGCTGATGGCAATGGCAATGCTGGTAAAATCCAACTCTCTGCTGGTGGCAGCATCATAGATGTGCCAATCGGTTCGTCCTCCTCAGGTATAGGGAATGGCGGCGATATCACCTTAAATGCTGGTGGCAACATTGAACATCTTGGTATCACCGCAACGGCTAACAATGGCAATGGTGGCAATATCACCCTCAATGCTAGTACTGACATTATCGAAACCAACTCTGCTGCTATCCGCTCGAATGCTACCAATGGGAATGGCGGCAATATTACTCTTAACAGTAGCAGTGGTGTCATTAGCGTCGCAGGCGCTCTAAATTCAAATTCTTCTACTGGCAATGGAGGAGCGATCGCTCTTTGGGCCGCTGGTAATATTTCAACAACAGATATCAATACGTCTGCCTATTTGCAAGCGGGAAACATTACCCTGAACAGCATCAATGGTGTCATTGATACCACTAATGGTATTCTCAACGCGGCGGGCGGTAGAACTGGTGGCAATATCATTCTCTCTGCTCAGGGCAACATTAATACAGGGAATATCACCTCCTTTCTCAGTGGCTTCAGTGGTGATAGCGGGAATCTGAGCATCAGCAGCAGCAGTGGTAACATTAACACCAGTGCAGGCGCACTCATTACTGCTTCTGCTCTTGGTACTGGCGGCAATATCACCCTGAATGCTGCTGGTAGTCTTACCACGGCTCAGATCAATGCCTTTTCTTTCTCTAGCACAGGTGGCAGGATTGATCTCAGTGCTAGTAACAACATTACTACCAGTGGAGATATTGAGACTAACGCCAACAGCATTACTTTTAATGCTCCAGTAACCCTGGCTGAGAATGTCTCTTTCAACGCTTTTGATGCAGGTAAGATTACCTTTAATAACACGGTTGACGGCAACCACAATCTGATACTCAACACCGGGAACGGCACTGTTCAGTTTAATAATGTTGTTGGCGGCTTGACACCTTTAAACAATTTAACCGTCTCTGGTAACATTACCACGATTAACTCAGCGGGTATAAACATCACGACCGTCAATAACATTGCTACTGGTAACATCACTTCAACAGGGGGAATTGCTATTACCAGCAGCAGCAAACACATCACTACTGGAATTCTCGACTCCTCTGCCTTTGGTAATGGCGGCAATGTCATTCTCAATGCCAGAGGAAATATTGAAGTTAGCCAAATTAATGCCCAGAGTCTCGGTAGTGATAGGGGAGGAAATGTTGATATTACGACCGAAAGTTTCTTCCGAGCTACTAACTCTTTTGTAGACCGCAATGGCGTAAATGCAAGTCTTTCCACTGCTGGAGGAGCAGAAGGTGGCACCATTATTATCCGCCACGGGGGAGGAGGCGTGACTCCTTTTATTGTGGGCGATGCCGGGACGAACGGAACAGAGGGAACAATTACCAGAGGGAATGCAACACCTGAGCAGACTATTTCGCTTACCCAAGAATATCTCTACACTCACAAACAAGATGCAGATCAAATTCAAATCATATCCATCCCTGGAACCTCACCACTCCCACCAGAGCCATTATTACCACTCCCGGAGCCAATATTACTCCCAGAGCGAGGCAAAAACTCACTAGAATCTTTAGCCTTTTTGGTTGGGGATATTTTGGAAGCTGAAACGCAAATTGAGCAAGACCCTAAAACCGGAGACTACAATTTTGCGTGGTATCTGTATGACCCAAAAAACTTAGCAATAAATGTTGAGAGTCCACTACCTATTAGCCAGATTGACAAATTGTTTGAGGAGCAATACGAGGAGTATTTGGGAGAAAATCTTACTGATGAACAAGTCACTGCCGAAAGCATCCGAGACACCCTGAAGACTATTGAGAGTCAAGCGGGAAAGAGTGCTGCCGTTATTTATGTGCGATCGCTCCCCGACCAATTGGAACTCACATTAGTCCTTCCTGACGGTTCCCCCATTCGTAAGGTCGTCCCCGAAGCCAATGCTGCTACTTTTCAGAAAACCTTAGCCCAGTTCCGCAGGGCAGTTACCGATGTCACAAGCTCTCGTGGCTACTTTGCACCCGCACAACAACTTGATCAATGGATGATTGCTCCCCTCGAATCTCATCTGGAAGCACTGGGAATCGATACTCTCATCTTCTGCATGGATGCAGGTTTGCGCCTCATCCCGATCGCAGCCTTGCACGATGGTCAGCAGTTTTTGGTGGAAAAATATAGCATCGGCTCTATTCCTAGTGTCAGCCTTACCAATAGCCGCTATAAAGCTGTCAAAGATACTCAAGTTCTAGGCATGGGAGCATCATTATTTGAAAAACTGGCCCCATTGCCTGCCGTACCGACGGAATTGAAAGTGATTACCCAGCAGTTGTGGACTGGTACATCCTTCCTCAATGAAGAATTTACCGCGAAGAATCTCAAGGCGCAACGTCAGCCGTTCGGTATCATCCACTTGGCCACCCACGCTGACTTCCAACCGGGGAACGCCGATAATGCCTACATTCAACTCTGGGACAGTCAACTAAAGATTAATCAACTGCGGCAGATGGGTTGGAGTCAGCCCCCTCAAGTTGAACTATTAGTCTTGAGTGCCTGTCGTACTGCCTTGGGAGATGTGGATGCGGAGTTGGGTTTTGCAGGATTAGCCGTGCAAGCAGGAGTCAAATCTGCCTTAGCAAGTCTTTGGTACGTCAATGATGAAGGGACGTTGGCGCTGATGAGTGGATTTTATCAGCACTTGCGTCGAGAGGATGTCACCATCAAAGCCGAGGCGCTGCGACGTGCCCAACTGGCAATGCTGCACAAGCAGGTGCGTCTAGAGAACGGTCAACTGCAAGGGTTAGAGCAATTAGGGAGTATTCCTTTACCCTCAGAACTAGCAAGACGGGGCAATAAGGATTTCTCCCATCCCTATTACTGGGCAGCGTTCACGATAATTGGTAGCCCTTGGTAAGGGAAAAAACTTGTATCTTTAACTACAATGGACAAAACCTTTTACCAAAAACTAAAAAGGTCTCAAACCCCCGACTTTCAGCTATGCAAAACAAAAAATTGGTTCAGTATTCCAACCCCCCAGATTCATCGATGGGGAAAATCCTTGCATCCAAAATCTTTGCATCCGAAATCGAATGACCTAAAGGTTTAAGAGTCTATCCGAAAAGCTCAAATCGATAACTTGACATCTACGTTTATTTGTGTATTTATGTGATTCTAAATCTCTTAAACCTACTTTTCCGATAGGCTTTAACTGCTATGAAGAGGGTGCTTCTTTACGACTAAAAAATTGTCAAATTTTGTAAGGGACATCTAACTATGAGCCTTGCCCGTTGGTATATCGGCTGGTTGTTTTTTTTAATTCCCCTCACCGTACCCCTTGCCGCTATTCCAGCGATCGCTAATCCCATTACCCCCGCCTCAGACGGCACTGGCACACTTGTCACTCCGAATGCTAACCGCTTTGACATCAACGGCGGTTCCCTTTCCCAAGATGGTGCCAATCTCTTCCACAGTTTTCAACAATTTAATTTAAATTCCGGTCAGATTGCCAACTTTCTCTCGAATCCTTCGATTCGCAATATCTTAGGACGAGTTGTCGGAGGTGACCCCTCGATTATTAATGGGCTGATTCAGTTAACAGGAGGTAATTCCAACTTCTTTTTGATCAACCCTGCTGGCATTGTCTTTGGCAAAGATGCCAGTCTCAATGTCCCTGCCTCGTTTACAGCTACGACAGCTACAGGCATTGGCTTCGGTTCCTCCTCTGACCCAGAGGGAACAGGGGGGTGGTTTAACGCTTTTGGTAACAATAACTATCAGACTTTAATCGGCACTCCCAATCAGTTGGCATTTGAACTTTCTCAACCGGGAGTGATAATTAATGCTGGCAATTTAACAGTACAGCAGGGTCAAAATTTGACCTTAATTGGTGGCAGTGTCATCAATACTGGTAAAGTCAGTGCCCCAGGAGGGAATATTACCTTAGCGGCTGTGCCAGGTAACAACTTGGTGCAAATTAGTCAGTCAGGTCATTTGCTGAGTTTAGAGATTCAACCCATGACCGTAGGAGGGCAGATGCTACCCATTAGCCCTCTAGATTTACCAAAGTTGCTGACTGGAAATGCTGGAAGTGTAGAGACAGGTTTGAGTGTCAATCTGAATGGTAAGGCGCAGCTAACTAATTCCGGCACAATTATACCCAGTGAGACCGGTACTACCATCGTCTCTGGTACTCTTGATGCTTCCTCGCCTTACCAAGAAGGAGCGCAGGGGCAGGTGGGTGGCAATGTGAATGTCTTAGGGGATAAGGTGGGACTCTTCAATGCAAATATCAGCGCTTCTGGAGTCAATGGCGGTGGCACAGTGCGGATTGGAGGTGACTACCAAGGTCAAGGTACCTTGCCTCGTGCCTCCCAGACACTGGTTAGTGAAAACTCGATGATTGCTGCCGATGCTACCAATAATGGTAATGGGGGTCAGGTTATAGTTTGGTCTGACCAACTTACTCG
>JBFLZA010000278.1:0-11161 GCA_040756535.1 Cyanobacteriota bacterium | reverse complement strand
CGTTGTCTTACCCGCGTCCGGGTGAGAAATAATGGCAAAGTTGCGCCGACGTTCTACAGCCTCTTGCAGTTCAGACTCAATTTCAGTGGACATCAAAAAATAGACACAAATATAGGACTCCCAAGAATCATTATAGAAGTCGTGATTAGCCTTGCACACAGCACACAAATAAATGCGATCGCAATTGATGGTCGCTCTTTAGTGTTAGCCTCCCTATTTAGGAACGGCATTTACGACCTGCCTTGAGTAAGCTGCATGATAAAGTCAAGACATAAGGCAAGTCAGTGCTTGCATAGTTTTAGGGAGACTGTTTTATGGAATACGATCCGGATAAAAGAAAGCTTTTATCAGCACTCAGTCATGGATCGATCTTTTTTAGTTCTTTGGTGTTGTCAGTTGCCATTCCTATTGGAGTATTGATGGTTTCTGACGATCCAGTTGTCAAAGAAAATGCTAGAGAAGCAATCAATTTCCACCTTAACGTGTGGATTTATGAGGCGATCGTTATAGCGTTAGCCTTCATTACCTTGGGATTACTGGGACTAATCCTCGGCCCGATTTTTTTCCTGTTTCATTGGATACCTCCCATCCTCGCCATTATCCAAGCGCTGGGCAATCCCACCCAATCTTACCGTTATCCCTTTATCTTCCGCCTGCTTTAAATTCCACGCCCAAAAGCATTAACAAAAATTTAAGATGGCAGACAATTTGTCAAGAGAGAAAATTTGAGCAGTGACGAAGTGTTGCAAGGTGTCCAACTGAAGTTAACGGCCCTAACGGACACCAGGCCTCTCGCCCCCTCCTCGCCCGACGCGATCGTGATCAAAGGCAGAGTCGAAGCCGATCACAGGTGAAGGCACAATCCATATAGTTCGGACAATGAGGCGATAAGCTTAAAGCTTATCGCCTCTCAACTTTAAGCATTGCTCAGCTGGGCCATTACTTATACCAATTCTCCAAGAAGATGCGCTTAATATTTCGCAAACATATGGGCTGGAACCCTAGGGCTATATAGTCGTTTATTACCGATTATTAAGCGCAAGTTTACAGAGAATTGGTATTACATCTTGAAAAGATAAAGCAATTGTTTAGCTATAAATACTCTTTAAGATAGATACCTTGTCAAATTAAATTTATTAAGTGCTATACTAAGTGTCATACAAGTCATACACTCGTATTGCAAATTGAAAGGTATCGCAGGATGAAAAAAGTGGGCTGGCAACCTCAGTCCTCCAGGTTCAGTCATCCTATGGGTTGCATATACCAGGGCTATCTATTTTTTCAGCTTCAATTTCATCATTTCTCTGTATCCGCTTAGAGCTTTTCTCAAGTTTCATAAATGTGCAAAGAAGTCTAGGGCGGAATTTTGAGTAATTGACAAAAGTTTTGATGCAAACTCATATTCTACCACCCCTTTTTCAGCCAGCAAAACTTTAGATAGAGATTTTTGCGGCTGTTAGGGAAACAGGGTTATGAAATTACTTCCAAGTTAGATTGGGAGCCAACTTCGCTCAAAAATCATGATTGATGGCGGATGCCGTCTGTAAAAGCGATTGCCGCGATCAGGGAGTCGCCAGAATACCATGATTTACGTCGGAGAAAAGTGCAAGATTTTGCAATTCGTTGAAGGAATACTTGCGATGAAAATTAGGATGATTAACATCCTGATTCATCAACTCCGAATCGCTGACAACTGACAACGGGTCACTGCTGACAGGAAGCATACAGCTTTAAAGAGTTATTTTTTATCTAGGTAGTAGCCGTATCGAGGCAGATGCCTTTGCTTTCACGCCATTTAGAGAGTTCTAAAAATGCTAGAAGCATTACAGTATGAAGCTGACCAATTAAGTAATTTGCTAGGGGATTTACAATGGGCGCGTGCTAGTGGCTGCGTTTATATCGATACAACCGTAAATCCCGCTCAAAAGCCAAGGTCTCATGTTCTAGTTTTGAAAAATGGCGAGATTGTTTACGGCGGCGGAAGCATTCCCGATAACAATCAAGAATTTGCCAGAAGGATTGGGATGAAATTCAATCATGGCTTGGCTGAAACGGCGATTAAATATACAGCCCAAAAGTTACAAAATGCATCATCCTTTCGAGAGCTTTTAGAACGAATCGTTCGGATACGAGTATTCAAATGGGAAGAGATTGAGGCGGCTGTCCATGCTCAAGTGGTGCAAGTACTAGAGCAAGCCTTGTCTCATCCTGGAAGGTTAGAGTTCGATTCTACAGTGCAGTTTGACCTGAGTCATGGTGAAGACGGTCACGGTTTTGACTGGTCTAAGTTGATGCAAGAGGTGACTCGCCGCTCCTCTGAATGGGCAGCACTCGCTCCCCTTATCCCTTCAATGGATGCTGTTCCTCAGCTTTCAGCAAGGGGTATGCAAATTATTACCGATAGCAAGGCGCAGCAGCATCTACGGCAGTGGGTGGATGGGAGGCGATCGCTCATTAATATTGCCCAGATATTAGACGAAGACCCTCTGGAATTAGCACGGTCTTATATGGCTTGGGCCGCATCCGGGTGGGTCACTTTGGGGGACGCGGTATCTGCAACTAAACCCGTTGTGACCCTTGAACAGCCTATTGATAAAAACCGTCCGATTATTCTGAGTGTTGATGACTCTTTGGTGGTACAAACCATGATTAAGAGGGCATTAAGCGATCGCTATCACGTCTTGTTGGCCAGTAATGCGGTAGATGCCCTCAAGGTCATCAATACCAATCCCATCGCGCTGCTGCTGTTAGATGTCACAATGCCAGACATTGATGGCTTAGAATTTTGCCGCACAGTACGCAGCATTCCAAAATTCAAAAATTTGCCCGTTATTATGCTCACGGCACGAGACAAATTCTCCGATAAACTCAAAGGTCAAATTGCCGGGGCAACCTATTATTTAACCAAGCCCGTCGAGCCCAATCAATTACTAGAAATAGTGGGTAAATGTGTTGAAAAACAGCCGATTCGCTTTTATTGATAAATTCATACATTTTCAAATTAATAGTCATATTTAAATCTATATAGTATTAACTCTCAACTCTCCCGAAAAATACGGCGATGGAAACGAAACAGTACCTAACCTTTACCTGGAATGATTTACAGTATGGAATTGAGGCAGCACGGGTTCAGGAAATTTTTCCCCTACCAGAAATCACTATCATCCCTGAAGCTCCCACTGAAGTAATCGGAATTCTCAATTTCCGAGGGCAAATGGTGCCGATGGTACATCTTGATTCACTTCAAGGGCATCCATTAAAAACTTGCAAAATTAGTGATTATGTCCTCATTTTGCAGTGGGATAGCCTACCCATTGGTCTAGTCGTTCATCAGGCTAGTGCTGTACTAGAACTAAATACTGAGTTAATCAAATCAGAAGTTGATGATGAACTCTTAGGTGATATCAATAGTGAATTTATTGCTGGGATAGCTAAGGAAGATGAAGATAAGATTTTACTCCTCAATCTCAATCAATTAATCAGTCAACCAGACACCTTACTCACTTTAATATGGGATATACAAAGTCAGCTAGATGCAATGGCAGTATCTCCAACTCCTGATGTGGATCAATTGCCAGAACAGGACGTATCCCAGCAAGATGAGGAACTAAAAACATCCCCAATTATTCCCAGCTTTTACGACCTATACTGCCCGAATTCCACTTTTGAAGAACGAGACATTTTTCGGCAGCGAGCTGATAGTCTCAGGCCTTCTATTGAAAGCGCAAATGTTACAAGCGAGCTAATACCGCTAGCCGTTATCGGCTTTGGTAACGAATACTTTGGTCTGGATTTAGATTTGGTGCGAGAGTTCACTGATATTAGCAATTTGACACCCATTCCCTGCTGCCCAAACCATATAGTCGGCAACATGAATTTGCGAGGGGAAATTGTTACCTTAGTTGATATTCGCAATGTTTTGAATCTCCCCAATTCCCTAGTCAGTATTGGTGCTCAAGCCGTAGTCGTTCAGGTTGATGATATTGTGGCTGGCTTGCCAGTTGATCGAGTGTTGGAAATGGTTTCTGTGAATGCTACCGAGCTAACACCGTTACCTCCGCCCTTATCAAAGTTTGGTGAACAGTATCTCCGGGGAATCGTTTTCTTTGAGGAAAAAATGATGAGAGTTTTGGACTTACCCAAACTTTTTACCCAGGGGGGGTTAGTAGTGAACGACGACGCTTAAGACAAGCCAGATTTTCTAGCGATATCAAAGTTTAAACCGATCTCAATAGATGAATTCAAGGGTTACAAATATGGAAATTTCAACTCCAATCATTAGCCAATTATATGCGCCGAAGCAACAAAAAAAAGCGAGGGACTTCGGAGTTCGCGCTAAGTTGTTTACCAGCTTTGGAGCTTTAATTTTCCTAATTGGAGGAGTCGGATTTGTAGGCTGGCAGAACACTCAGCAACTGGCTCGAGATGCGGAAGACCTCTACTCAGACAAACTAAAAGGCTCAGTAGCTCTTGCTAACGCGAATGCAAGTTTGTGGAACCTGCGTTGGCTCCTACCCCAATACATTCTTGAACCAGAACAGCGCAAGGAACTCCGGGTTCTAGAGGAAGAATTACACAAGCAGGTTGCCGAGTCCCTGGCAAATTATCGCAAAACTCAACTCTCTCCTAACGAGCAACAATCGTTGGAGAAACTCGAAAAAGCTTACAATCAGTATCGATTAGCCAGACCGGGATTCTTCGAGCTGATGGATGCAGGTAAAACCAAGGAGGCAACCGAGTACCGGCTCAATAATACGACCGAAGTCGGTAAGGCAACAAATGAGTTACTCCGCGTTCAGATAGAGATCCAGCAGAAAGAAGGTGAGGAAAAATACAAGGAAGTTCAGAGTAAAATCAACACCTTGACAATCGTGCTAATGGTCACTCTCTTCCTCTCCCTAGCAATTGCAACCATCCTCGCAATTTTTCTGGGTCGTAACATTGCTGAAATCGTATTTCTAGCAGCTAAAAACATTACATCAAGTTCCAGGCAAATTGCTACCACTGTCTCCGAGCAGGAACGCACGGTTTTGGAGCAGACGGCGTCAGTGAATGAAACCACTAGCACAATTGAGGCACTGGGGACTTTTACCCTCCAATCTGCCGAACAAGCTGAAACCTCTGCTGAAGGTGCCAAGCAAGCTCTATTCCTCGCCGAGGGAGGAACTCAAACCGTAGGTCGAACGATTGAAGGTATTTCAGGTTTGAGAGACCAAGTAACTGCGATCGCTAATCAAATTATCCGCCTTTCCGAACAAACGGCGCAAATCTCAACCGTATCCGATCTCGTGGCAGATTTGGCGAACCAAACCAACATGCTGGCTCTAAACGCTGGAGTGGAAGCCGCCCGTGCAGGTGAACAGGGGAAAGGCTTTGCGGTGGTAGCTGGCGAAGTTCGCAAACTGGCAGACCAAAGTAAGAAGTCAGCTCAGCGGATTAACTCCCTGGTTAACGAAGTGCAAGCCGCTATTAACTCCACCGTCATGGTCACCGATGAAGGCACCAAGAAAGCAACGCGGGGTATCGAACTGGCTGAAGAAACGGGCGACGTGTTCGCAAGTATCGCCGATTCCGTTAACCATGTGTTCCTCAACACCCAACAGATTGCCCAGAGTGCTAAACAGCAGGCTGTTACCGTGCAGCAAGTCGTAGCAGCCATGAATGTTATCAACTTAGGAGCAAAAGAAACCGTTGCTGGTATCGTCCAAGTGAAAGACGCGACCAACGACCTCAACCAAGCTGCTCAGAATCTTGAGGCTGTGGTTTAAACAAGCACCAATACAGGAGTCAAACAAGTAAAAAGTTAAAAGGAAAAAGGAAAAAGAGTACCCACCAAGATAAATTTAGGGGCTTGTATCTCCGGATATCAAGAATAAAAGAAACATCCCTATTTCTTTTACCTTTTGACTTTTGCCTTTTAACTTAAATGATAGTCATGATGATACAAGACGAAGAACTACGCAATCTTTATAAAGTAGCCAGTGCTGACCATATCCAGAAAATTGAAGCCGGATTGCTCCATCTAGAAAAAAATCCCCTCGATAGAGCCAAACTGGAGCAATTACTGCGAGAAACGCACTCCCTCAAAGGCGATTCGCGGATGTTGGGGGTCAAAGATGTGGAAACCCTTACCCACCAAATAGAAGACATTCTCGGAGCGGTGAAGCGGGGCGAGCGAGTGTTCACTCCCCAAGTGTTTGACTGTCTCTATCAGGGACTGGATGCTATTCGCAAAATTGCTACCGAAGCTGTCACTGGACAAGCTTCAGGCGTGAGTGTGTTCCATGTCTTAGCTCAACTCATGGGGGCTGACTCGGACAATGCCTTATCCCAGGAGCATCAAGAAACGGTGCACCAATTGAATGGTGCGACTTCTGCCCAAACTCTTGTAGAGCAGCCGGTAGCCGACAATGATGCAGCCCAAAGCAACGAACCCAGCTTGCCAGTAGCTGACGTTCTGGCACAAGTCAGCGATTATCAGATTGACACCATCCGCGTTGAATCCCAAAAGCTCGATAAGTTATTGACTCAAGCCAGTGAACTGGCAGTTACCAAAGGTCAAATTGGAGACCGACTGAGTGAAGTTGACCAACTCATGGCTTTGTGGGAAGAGTGGAACCGGGAAGCATTTGTGAGCCGTTTGACCTATGACGAGCTAGAGCGACGCTTGCAGATGCCCGAACTGCAACCCCTGCAAAATTTCTATAACCTGCTTGAAACCCGCATGGAGCAGCTAGGAGTTTTGCTCAATCGACTCCGAAACAAAACATTTGAAGATAACGCCAAACTGGAAACCGTCGCCAATGAACTCGAGTCAGGAATTCACTCTCTGCGACTGCTGCCATTTTCCACGATTTTTAATCTGTTTCCCCGCACCGTGCGGGATTTAGCCAAGCAGCAAGGCAAAGAAGTCAATCTCATCCTGGAAGGAGGAGACACCAACGTAGACAAGCGGATTCTCGAAGAAATGAAAGATCCGCTCTTGCACCTACTGCGTAATGCGATCGATCATGGCATCGAAACGCCTCAAGAGCGTCAGAGTCATGGCAAGTCTCCCGTCGCCACGATTCGTCTGAGGGGCGATCAAATTGGTAGCACCGTTAGCATTGAAGTTATAGACGATGGGCGCGGTTTGGATGTCGAAGCCATTAAACGGGCGGCGGTACATTGTGGTATTCGCTCGCCTAAAGAATTAGCCCAAATGTCAACGGCCCAAATTCAGGCATTAATCTTTGCCCCTGGATTCTCCACCCGCATGGCTGTTACTGAGATTTCCGGTAGGGGAGTCGGTCTGGATGTCGTGCGTGCCAACGTCGAGCGCCTCAAGGGAAACATCCAGGTGGAATTTACACAAGGTTTGGGATGTTTGTTCCGCATCACGCTCAATAGCTCTCTAGCCATCACGGATGCATTGATTGTGCAAGTCGAGCCTAATCCCTATGCCATTCCTGTGAGCTTTGTGGAAGCGATGCAACTCGTGTCTCCCCAGGAAATCTTTGCCAATAAAGGCAACCAAACGCTGCCGTTCCAGGGAGAGTCGGTCTCCGTTACTTGGTTAGCCGATTTATTAGGCTTACCCGTCAAAGTGCCTACATCCACCAAAGCCTTGCACGCGGCATCAAAAACCATCCCCTGTATTATCTTGCGGATTGGCTCGGAACGGTTGGCTCTGCTGGTAGACACAATTCTTGAGCAACAGAACATCGTATTGAAGCCCCAAAGTCAGTTGCTCAAACGGATTCGCAATATTTCCGGTGCCACCATCTTGGGGACTGGTGAAGTGTGCATGGTACTCAATCCTCCTGATTTGTTCAAGTCGGCAAGGAAGGCAATTGCTTCAGTCACGGTTAAGGAGTTAACCGAACAAGCCCAAGTCAAACAAAAGATTCTCCTGGTTGAAGACTCCATTCCCATTCGTACCCAGATGAAGCGAATTTTGGAAAGTGCGGGTTACGAGGTTACAGCCGCTGTAGACGGTCAAGATGGCTTCAACAAACTGAGGGCGGGTAGCTTTGTGGCAGTGGTTTCAGATGTACAAATGCCCAATCTGGATGGGCTGGGACTTGCCGCTAAAATTCGCCAATTACAGGAGTACAAAGATTTGCCTGTGATTCTGGTAACCACCCTGGCCTCCGAGGAGGACAAACGCCAGGGACACCAAGCTGGGGCAAATGCTTACATTACCAAGGGTGATTTTGATCAAGGTGTTTTGTTAGATACATTGAGGAGATTGATCTAAATGTCAACATCCAAAAAAGTAGTTCTGGTGGAAGATTCGCCGGTGGCGTTGGAAATTCTGCAACGATTACTCAATTCTTCACCAGAGGTGGCGGTAGTCGGTACAGCGCGGGATGGGGTTGAGGGGCTGGAGGTGATTACCCGGACAAAGCCGGATGTGATTTGTACAGACCTGCTCATGGAAAACATGGACGGTCTAGAATTAACCAAGCGCGTCATGGCGGAAGACCCCCGGCCCATTTTGGTCATCAGCAATTTTGTGCAAAAGACCGATGTGGATAATGTCTTTCGCCTGCTGCAAGCTGGCGCGGCCGATGTTTTCCCCAAACCGAGTACCGATTCTCCTACTGATTACGAGAGACTCAAAAACGCACTGGTTGCCAAGATTAAAGTTCTTTCCAGTATGAAAGTGATGGCCAGACGACCTGGACAGTCGCTGAGTGGACTTGGTAAGTCCAGTACATCGGGGGCAGTTTCAGGTAGCCAACCCCTGATGAGGAATGTCAGCTCTCGCGTTAAGGTCATTACAATTGGAGCTTCTAGCGGGGGACTGCAATCGATTCAGAAGATTATTTGCCAACTCCCAGCAAATTTCCCCTTACCGATTATTTGTACAGTTCATGTTAGTACTGGTGTTTTGTCAGGTCTGATTAATTGGCTGTCTTCTGAATGTCCGTTACAGGTGAAAATTGCCGAAGTTGGCGAGTCTCCTGCACCCGGAACCGTTTATTTTGCTCCAGAGCAATGCGATTTAGAATTGGACTCTCGCGGCAAGTTCATTTATTCCCACTGTCCCACAGAAAACAAGCATTGTCCTTCAATCAATGTTGCCTTTAAATCGATCGCAAAATTCTATGGCAAGGCAACTGCCGGGGTGTTATTAACTGGGCTTGGTCGTGACGGTGCAGAAGGCTTGCAGGCGATTGCTCAAGTCGGAGGCATCACCATCGGTCAAGATGACAAAGGCGGTGCGTTTGGTATGGTCAAAGAGGCAATGAATTTGAAGGCTGTGCAACAGGGGCTTACTGTTGAAAAAATTGCACCCTTCTTGCTGAAGACTATCTCTGGATAACTGCTCCTTTCCCTTCAAAGAGTACCTATAAGTCAGAGCTGAGAGAAAGGAAAAAGGGGAAAGGGGAAAGGGGAAAGGATTGATTTATCTATCTTTTCCCCTTCTTTTTTGCGTCGTAATACCCCTAATATAATGTCCGGCTGATTAACCCTAATAAAACCAACTCGAAGGGCGGGTTTTGATTGAAAATTATCGGTGTACCAAGCTAACTTATTGCATAAAGTGAGCCCCTACATATATTAGGGGTGTTTAACCGGACATAGTATAAACACAACTTTTAAGCTATCCAATCCATTGATAAAATTCTACTAAGATAAAGACTTATTAAGCTCCACTGAATAAAAATCTCTCCCTTGTGACTCTTGGCTCCTGACTCCTGGCTCCTGGCTCCTGGCTCCTGGCTGCTATTTTCAAGCTAGGCGAACAACCGACTAACCTTCACCCTCCCCAATGGATTTCATGCTCATAAAAGGCCCGGAACGATTGGGGACAGTAGAGTTGAATGCGAGTATGTTTAACGTCCACACAATCTTGGAACCGATTGTGAATCGTCTCGGCACGCTTGTGCAATCGATTGTATATTGTCAAATTAGGGCAAACGACTACCAATTCAGTTAAGCCGTTCTTATGGCTTGTGATTCTCCATTCACAATGGCTAAACAAGGCTTTGAGCGCACCGTCTAGCTTCTCATAGAGGCGTTGCCGTTGTTTCCTGACTTGTGTTAACTCCAAAGCTAGGGCAAAATCTTCTTCACTCAGGGGAGAGGGGCGATCGAGATTGTCTTGACTCATGGCTTTTGTTCTGTGCAGGACGAGAAAAACTGAATTTATAGGCTTGAGTTATAGCTACTCCGACCCAATCTTATATACAAGATCTGGAAATCGGAAGAATCATTGGGTTGAGGGGAGAAATGTAACAGAATGCAAACTATAATGAGACCCAGAGAACATTTATCAGCACCTAACTAAGAGTATTACCATCACATGCGAGTTGCGATCGCTGGAGCGGGTCTAGCAGGACTTGCCTGCGCTAAATACCTCACCGATGCGGGACACACCCCAATTGTCCTAGAACGCCAGAATGTTCTAGGTGGAAAAGTTGCGGCTTGGAAAGACGAAGATGGAGACTGGTACGAAACAGGCTTGCACATCTTCTTCGGTGCCTATCCGAATATGCTGCAACTGTTCAAGGAGCTGGATATTGAAGATCGTTTGCAGTGGAAAGAACACACGATGATCTTCAACCAGCCGGAGAAGCCCGGTACATACTCCCGGTTTGACTTTCCGGACTTGCCTGCTCCCGTCAATGGTATTGTGGCGATTCTCCGTAATAACGACATGTTAACGTGGTCGGAGAAAATTCGCTTTGGTCTGGGTCTGATTCCTGCCATCATCAACGGGCAGAAGTACGTGGATGAGATGGACAAATACTCCTTCTCCGAGTGGCTGAAGCGCCAAAATGTGCCGCCGCGAGTGGAGAAGGAAGTCTTCATCGCCATGTCCAAGGCACTGAACTTTATCAACCCCGATGAGATTTCGGCAACGATTATTCTCACTGCTCTCAATCGCTTCCTCCAGGAAAAGAACGGTTCTAAAATGGCGTTCTTAGATGGTTCTCCTACCGAACGACTCTGCCAACCCATTGTCGATCACATCACGGCTGGGGGCGGTGAAGTGCGATTGAATGCACCAATTAAAGAATTTTTGCTCAATGCTGATGGTACGGTGCGAGGATTCCTGATTCGCGGCTTGAATGGAGCACCGGATGAAATCTTGACGGCAGATCTATACGTGTCGGCAATGCCGGTTGACCCCTTGAAGGTAATGCTACCTGAACCTTGGCGGCAGATG
>JBFLZA010000277.1:0-11168 GCA_040756535.1 Cyanobacteriota bacterium | reverse complement strand
TGTGATGATGCTTGTTCTGCCTGCATCGCCATAGGGGTTGCCCTTGACAAAAATAAATTTATATGTAATACATTGATGATGCACCAGATAGATAGAGTTTTTATTCTAGTTCTAACTGCAATTTGGGCATTAGTCGTTGCAAATTTTTTAACGACTTCCCCTGCCAGGGAATACTTTTAGATCCTTGTACGATCATTTGAATATTCCCTTTCTGCCGCACTTTAATGACAAACTTCGAGATTACGTTGATGCCTGAGCTGTTAAGAAATTCCAGCCCTCGCAGGTCTAGCGTAATCTTCGGTGGGTCTTGGTCGGCAATATCATTCAAAAGCTGCACAATGGGCTCATACTCTTCCACACCATTGAGGCGGAGTGAACCTTGACAACTTAAGGTTTCAGTAATTGAATCATAGCAAACACTATATTCTTTAGACTTAATCTCCATCTGGTCTGAACTCCTTCTATTTTTCTGGATGACCTCAGTGGTTTATAGGGTTAGCTGCACCATTGTGGTCACGGTAATCACATCTGGGCTCTCTGGCAGCGTCTCAAATTTCCAGCCGAGCTTGGCGCAATAATCATTGACCATAGTCAGCAAGCCTAACCCAGAAACGCTGTTGCTATTTTCTTGCCCATCTTTTTCCAGATGGTGAATGTACAACTCACTAGGGTCAGAATTCAATAACTTTTTGATGAATGTCTGAAACTTCTCACTCGCTTGAAGATTGACACTATTCGTGGCTACGAATACCAGGACGTGTCTATCCATTTGCAATCTAATGCTAATGGGATGGGGTGAGGCTTCGTCATTAAACTTCATGGCATTCTCAAGTAATTCATTCGCAATGAAGCTCACAGCACTTTTGAGTTCAGCTTGAGAGCCAGTTTCAGGAGAATCGTTCTCACAGCCGGGAAAAAATGTGGCAAAGTAGTCAGCCATAAAATCAGCAGACAAACCATTGTTTCGCCAGCGCTGCTGGAGTGGTAAGGAGGTTGGCGAAAATACGATAGTCAAGCCTTCTTGGCTAACAGGCAATTCGTCTTTGAAGTCACCCAATATCCGATTCATAAAGGGGTAAACCTACCTACTTCTGTTTAAGTACCAGTAAAGTGATGTCATCGTAGACTTGGGAAGAGCCAATATGCGATCGCACATCGTCAATCACAGCCTGCTTGATGGCAAGCGCCGAGAGTTGCCGATGAAGTCTTACTACTTCACACAGCCGTTCAATTCCGTAGTGTTTCCCTGCTAAATTTTCCGCTTCCGTAATGCCATCGGTGTAAAGAACGACTACATCCCCTAAATGCAGTTGTACCTGAATTTGCGCCACAAAATCGGTAATATCTGCTTCCAATCCGATAGGGAAACCTAAATCAATGGTATCGATTCTCTCCAAAGTGCCGTCAGCACGCACCACAATCATCTCTTCGTGCTGTCCCGTCAAACACAGTTGGCCTTGTTGGTAGTCCAGTAACGACAAGGTGAGGTTTTTATCGGAATTCATCCGCTGCACGTTGTCGTAAATCGTGCGATTAATCGCACTCAAAAACTTGGCTGGGTCTGTTTCGTTGATAGAAAGCAGCGTCCTGACTGCGGTTTGTACCATAATCATCAACACCCCGCTTTCGAGTCCATGTCCGGTGACATCCCCAATCCCGATTTTGACCAAACCATTGTGTTTGAGGATGTCATAATAGTCACCCCCTACCTGTTCGGCCGGTTCCATAAACCCAGCAATATCGAGTCCGCTAATGGCACTGAGTTCCTTGTCTCTGGGTAAGAGCATCTGCTGGAGTTTGCGGGTAATTTCCAGTTCCGTGGCTAGGCGCAGGTTTTCCGCTTTGAGTTGCTTGATGTTGAGGTGGGTTTTGAGCCGAGCGAGCAGTTCATCTTTAGAAATGGGTTTGATCAGATAATCATTAGCCCCTGCCTCTAACCCCACCACCAAATCTGATACTTGATTTTTGGCACTCAACAGCACGATGGGGAGTTCGTTGGCTTGCCAGGTTTGGCGAATTCGGCGGGTGACTTCATAACCCGTAAGGCGGGGCATCATCACATCGAGCAAAATTAGGTCGGGTTTAAAACCGCTTTCGAGTAGGGCTAAGGCTTCTAGGCCGTTACTGGCCGTCGTAATCCCATAGTTGTGTAAAGACAGGTAGTTGGCAAAGACTTGGCGATTGACTGGCTCATCATCCACAATCAGAATGTTGAACTGATGAGTTGTTTCTCTTGAGCCAGCGGTGAGCAGTTCTAAATCGGGCTTGGGCAACGGTAGATTCTGAACTGTAGACACAATGACTTCTGGCTCCTGTACGGATGACGCAGGCGTCGCCCCTACAGCCCCTAGCTCCTGACCCTTCGCTGCAGGTAGGGTAAAGGTAAAGCGCGACCCAATACCGACGGTAGATTCGACGATTATTTTTCCTCCATGCAACTCTACTAATTTCTTCGTCACAGCTAAACCCAAGCCAGTCCCACCGTATTCACGGGCCGTGGAACCGTCAGCTTGTTCAAACGATTCAAAAATTCGGTCAAATTTATCATTGGCAATGCCAATTCCCGTATCCGAGATGGTAATCGCTAATTGTGGAAGATTTCGGGTGGGTAGCTCATTGCCTTCACTCCTCAACTCTGAACTCTGAACCACCTGAGCTGAGATTTCTACAGTACCGCTATCGGTAAACTTAATCGCATTCCCGACTAAGTTGTGCAGAATCTGTTGCAGTCGATTTTCATCAGCGTCAGCAGGCGGCAATTCTGGGGAAATCCGGTTAATCAGCTGTAAGGGTTTTTCACCGATTAACGGTTGGCTCAAGGTGAGAACCACATCGGCAACTTCTCTGAGTCCGACTGGCTGAAGTTGCAGTTGCAGGGTTTCGTGTCTGAGTTTAGAAAAATCTAAAATATCGTTGACGAGGTTGGCCAAGCGTCGGCCACTGGAAACAATTAAGGAGAGATTGAAATGAGTTTCGCTCTTAAGCGGCCCGCTAACGCCGTCCATTAACGATTCGGCAATACCGATAATGCCATTGAGGGGAGTGCGTAGTTCATGAGAAGTATTGGCTAAAAACTCATCTTTGAGTTTGTCCAAGCGCTGTAAGTCGGCATTGGCTTGTTTGAGGGCTTCCTCGCTTTCTCGCAGGGCGAGGGTGGCTCGTTCCACGACTTTGCGGAGTTGGGTCGGAGCACTGACTAAAATGAACACCAAGCCTCCTGCTAAGGCGGCGAGCAAGCCACCTCCGAGCCACAACCAGCGGAAAATGGGGGCAGTTTGGGTCCATCCTTGGGCAGGAACGGCGGCTAGTTGCCAAGAGCCATTGGGCAGTGTTACCTCTAATGTCACTGGCTGTTGCTGGAAAATTTGAGCATTGCCAAAAAACACTTCCCCTGTTGCTCCCAATCCATCTCTGCCTCGGATAGCGTATTGGAGTTGGGAATTGGGGTTGAGCAGTCCGGCCTCTTGCATCAAGGGCTTGAGATCGAAACCAACGGCTACCATACCCCAGTATCGACCACTTGCAGGAGCAGTTCCTTTGGGGGTAAGAAAAATCGGGGTGCGGCTGACAAAGGTTGGTATCCCTGTAGCAACCCCAATGACTGGCCCTGCGACTACAGTTTTTCTACTATTAATTGTCTTGAGGACAGCTTCCCTTTCTTCTGGAATTTTCATTGGGTTAAACCCAATGGCTTTTTCGTTGCCTTTGAGCGGATAAATATGAGTGATGACGTTGTTTTTATAAAGTGATATGCCAGCGAGGTTTGTTTGTTGTGCCCCGATAACTCTGGCAAGGCTTTCAAATTCCTGTTGGCTAACGTTTGGATTGATAGCTGAGACGTAAGCGAGTAGACCTTGCGTGACAAATAGTTTCTGATTTAAGGCTCCTTCCAGCCTCGCTCTGGCAGTACTCAGTTGATTGAGTACATCAGCGCGATTTTGTTGCTGGAAGCGTTCTCGTTCTGAGCGATCAATGACCCAGGTGATCGCCAGAACAATCGCAACGGTCAATGAAGCGGCAAAATAAGGGAAGAAGCGAGCTTTCATAAAGGCATTAGGAGTTTTTCAGATACTGGGGCGACTCAGCTACCTTATTTCCTTGGAGTTCCAACGAGATCGATTTTTAAAGGAGAGATGCTTGCTCCCTGATGTTGAATATTGTCCTTTGTGATCAACGATTAATCACTAATTGCTACTTTTGTTTAAGAACTAGCAAAGTGATGTCATCGTAGACTTTTGAAGAGCCAATATGCGATCGCACATCGTCAATCACAGCCTGCTTGATGGCAAGCGCCGAGAGTTGCCGATGAAGTCTTACTACTTCACACAGCCGTTCAATTCCGTAGTGTTCTCCTGCTAAATTTTCCGCTTCCGTAATGCCATCGGTGTAAAGGACAACTATATCCCTTGGATGCAGTTGTACCTGAATTTGCGCCACAAAATCGGTAATATCTGCTTCCAATCCGATGGGGAAACCTAAATCAATGGTGTCGATTCTCTCCAAAGTGCCGTCAGCACGCACCACAATCATCTCTTCGTGCTGTCCCGTCAAACACAGTTGGCCTTGTTGGTAGTCCAGTAATGACAGAGTCAAGTTTTTATCAGAATTCATCCGCTGCACGTTGTCGTAAATCGTGCGATTAATCGCACTCAAAAACTTAGTTGGATCTGTTTCGTTGATAGAAAGCAGCGTCCGCACTGCGGTTTGTACCATAATCATCAGCACCCCGCTTTCGAGTCCATGTCCGGTGACATCCCCAATCCCGATTTTGACCAAACCATTGTGTTTGAGGATGTCATAATAGTCACCCCCTACCTGCTCAGCCGGTTCCATAAACCCAGCAATGTCGAGTCCGCTAATGGCACTGAGTTCCTTGTCTCTGGGTAAGAGCATTTGCTGCAATCGCCGCGTGATGTCCAACTCAGTTGCTAGGCGTAGGTTTTCCGCTTTGAGTTGCTTGATGTTGAGGTGGGTTTTGAGTCGAGCGAGCAGTTCATCTTTAGAAATGGGTTTGATCAGATAATCATTCGCGCCTGCCTCTAGTCCCACCACCAAATCTGAGACTTGATTTTTGGCACTCAACAGCACGATGGGGAGTTCGTTGGCTTGCCAGGTTTGGCGAATTCGGCGGGTGACTTCATAACCCGTCAGGCGGGGCATCATCACATCGAGCAAAATTAGGTCGGGTTTAAAACCGCTTTCGAGTAGGGATAAGGCTTCTAGGCCGTTACTGGCCGTCGTAATCCCATAGTTGTGTAAAGACAGGTAGTTAGCGAAGACTTGGCGATTGACTGGCTCATCATCCACAATCAGGATGTTGAAAGATTGTCCATTGTTGATTGCGATCGCTCCCGAAGAGGGGGGGGTTTGTGCGATCGCATTTTGGTCAACACCGAACGACTCTGAGCGCTGAACGCTGGACAAGAGACGATGAACCCCTGACTTTTGTACCGATGCAGATGTCACCTCGACCCCATCTAACTCCTGAGCGGGTGCTACAGGTAGGGTAAAGGTAAAGCGCGAACCCACACCAACAGTAGATTCGACTTCTATTTTTCCTCCATGCAACTCTACTAATTTCTTCGTCACAGCTAAACCTAAGCCAGTCCCACCGTATTCACGCGCTGTAGATCCATCGGCTTGCTCAAAGGATTCAAAAATTCGGTCAAATTTATCATTGGCAATGCCAATTCCCGTATCCGAGACGGTAATCGCTAATTGTTCAGGATTTTGGGTTGGTGCTTTATTGCCATCACTCCTCAACTGTGAACTCTGAACCACCTGAGCTGAAATTACTACAACTCCACTGTCGGTAAACTTAATCGCATTCCCTACTAAATTGTGCAAAATCTGTTGTAGTCGGTTTTCATCAGCGTAAACAGGCGGCAGTTCTGGGGAAATGCGGTTAATCAGCTGTAAGGGTTTTTCACCAATTAGCGGTTGGCTTAAGGTAAGAACCACATCGGCAACTTCTCTGAGTCCGACTGGCTGAAGTTGCAGTTGCAGGGTTTCGTGCCTGAGTTTAGAAAAATCTAAAATATCATTGACGAGGTTGGCCAAGCGCCGGCCACTGGAAACAACTAAGGAGAGATTGAAACGGGTTTCGGCGGAAAGTGAACCCGTAACGCCGTCCATTAACGATTCGGCAATGCCGATAATGCCATTGAGGGGAGTGCGTAGTTCATGAGAAGTATTGGCTAAAAACTCATCTTTGAGTTTGTCCAAGCGCTGTAAGTCAGTATTGGCTTGTTTGAGAGCTTCTTCACTCTTGCGTAGTGCGAGGGTGGCTCGTTCCACGGCTTTGCGGAGTTGGGCCGGAGCACTGACTAAAATGAACACCAAGCCTCCTGCTAATACGGCGAGCAACCCGCCTCCGATCCACAACCCTAGGGAAATAGGAGCAGTTTGGGTCCATCCTTGGGCAGGAATGGCGGCTAGTTGCCAAGAGCCATTGGGCAGTGTTACCTCTAATGTCACTGGCTGTTGCTGGAAAATTTGGGCATTGCCGAAAAAGACTTCTCCTGATGCTCCTAATCCATCTCTGCCTCGGATAGCGTATTGGAGTTGGGAATTGGGGTTGAGCAGTCCTGCTTCTTTAAACAGGGTACTTTGGTCGATGATGATGCCTACTAAACCCCAGTAACCTCCACTTTCAGGTGCTTTACCAGGGGGAGTGAGAAAAATTGGGGTACGGCTGATAAACGCTATCCCTTGCGGTTTTAAATCAAGGGGGCCTGCAACAACCGTACTTCTGGTTCTTATCGCCCGCGCGATCGCTTCTCGTTCACCGGGGAGTGTCATGGGACTCAACCCAATCACCTTTTCGTTGCCTGCCAGGGGATACATATGACTGACAATGGTGTTCTTATAAAGAGCAACGCTACGGATACCCGGTTGCTGCGCCACAATCACTCTGGCAAGGCTTTCAAATTGCTGCTGATTGAGGTTTGGGTTAATGGTGGAAACATAGGCCACTAAACCTCGTTCTAGAAAGAGTCGCTGGTTCAACTTGCCTTCGAGGCTAGCTCTCACCGTACTCAATTGATTGAGTACATCGGCGCGATTTTGTTGCTGAAAGCGTTCTCGTTCAGCGTGTTCGATCACCCATGTAATTGCCAAAGCGATCGCAACTGTCAATGAAGCGGTGAGATAGGGTAAGAAACGACCTTTCATAAAAATGTTTACAAATTGTCATTGAAAGGATTGAAGTTAAATGGCTTAGATATGGTATTGATGAGTCTGCTCAACAGAGAGCGTAAAGGTAGATGCTCATTCTCCTGACAGGAGATAGAAAGTATAAAAGCGTAGCATGGGTTTGAAAAGCCTCATCTTCATAGCGATGAGAACCTCAATCCTCTCCTGTACGGATTAAAGACGGCTGAAAGTCTGACCCTTGCTGCTTCAGTCGAACAACTTTACAAAGTCGTCGCTTTTTCTATTGTTTACTAACGAGAATACTTAACTTCTGGAATAAATACTTAATTTAATAATCGATAGTTGATTATTTAACTATTAAAGGCGAATTGTTCATCAAATCTTGATATAAGGCTTACAGATTATTTGCGATCGCCAACCAGCTAGCACTTTTATGACTATCGTTAATATCTTATGCCTGTACCTGATGAGCTCCAAAGTGATATTATTCGTGTCTTTCATCACTTGGCACGCTTCGGGATATTGTTCTAAGCGACAACTCCATAGATTGAATCACGCCTTGACAGCGTTCCAGATAGATTTGCGAAATTGTATCCTTGGGATTAATACTTAAAACATCTTTAAATTGTTGTGCCGCATGAATAAAAGCCCCCTGCTTGTAAAGTAACAAGGCTTCTTCAAACTCTGGTTTTGTAACTAATTTTCCTTCTCGGATTTCAGCGTCGTCGGCATCAAATACTTCATAGATTGTAACTGCCGCTGATTTCCCCTTAACCTGAGCTTGACCTATTGTGCGGACGGCATAGCGATCGGGATTTTGTAAGCGCTCAAATGTTTGCTGAGAAATTAACAATGACACTTTATAATCTTTCGTCAACCCTTCTATCCGAGAGGCTAGATTGACGGTATCACTAATCACAGTCCCATCCATGCGGGAGTGGCCCCCCACTGTACCCAGCATCAAAGAACCTGTATTAATGCCAATACCAATTCTGATCGGATCATAGCCCTTTTGAAGGCGAGATTGATTGTATTTCGCTAGCTGTAGCCGCATGGCAATTCCTGCTTTTACAGCATCATCGGCGCTGTCACCAAATAGAGCCATAATTCCATCACCGATGTATTTATCAATAAACCCATGATTCTCGATGATGGCAGGTTCCATACGACTGAGATAGGAATTAATAAATTGGAAATTCTCAACTGGGGTCATTTTTTCCGACATGGAGGTGAAGTCGCGGATGTCAGCAAATAGCACTGACATTTCCTTCTGCACTTGGTCGCCTAATCCCACCTCTACAATGCTTTCTTTTTCTAAAAATTGCAGGAACTGACGCGGTACAAAGCGAAAGTAAGCCTTATTCAGTTCTTCCATGTTCGTGTAGAGGCGGGCATTTTCAATTGAAATTGCCGCTTGAGTAGAGAGGAGATTGACCATTTCCAGTCGAGCGGGTGTAAAAGCCCCTGTAGTTAGATTATTTTCCAGATATATAATTCCGGTGATGTGACCTTGATGAATTAGAGGTGCACACAAAATTGACTTGGGTTTATTTCTCTGAATGTAGGAGTCATTGGTAAATTTTTTCACTCCAGTGGCATCATTCAAAACCACGCTTTCTCGGGTACGGGCAACATAGTTGATAATTGTCAAAGGTAAAGGTATAACATCTTTAGTCTCTACACATATTGACTGCAACACTTTTGTAGCACAGGAATCTTCACCTGCGTCTGGATTCACGGAGCCTTCTGCTTCAATCAAAAATTTCCCATGGGATTCCAATAGCAAAAATCCTTTTTCTGCTCCAGCATTTTCGATGAGAATTTGCATCAAATTATTGAGTAATTTATCAAGTACAATCTCACCGGATATGGCTTGGTTGGCTTTCATGACTGTGGCTAAATCTAGACTTGAGCTTGTACCACTTTCAGTTGTTGTCGTTGTGGTTTTCGTGTTTTTTGTTCCGCCTGTTGCTACGTTTCGGGAGAGAAGCTGGGGATATTTCTCCTCCAAATCCTCGACTTTACGTTTAGCGCCCCAAAGTTGGTAGCCATAGTGAGCTTTTGTCATGTAGAGTTGAGCAAATTGTTTTTTGCCTTTCCCTAACCAAAACTTGGCTGCTAGTTCATTGGCTAAAGCTTCATCCTGGATAAATTCCTGTTCTCTAGCTGATGCGATCGCGCAGTCGTATAAATCCATTGCCTCTAACTCGTTACCCGACATACGAGCCATTTCCGCTGCCACCAATTGGTACTTGTGCAAGAAATTTTCTGGACAGTTGTTTGCCCATATTCTCATCTGCTTTTGATTCGCTTCTAATTGCTCCCAATACTGTTGCTTTTCTGATTCGCTAATTGCTGGATAAAGAGCCGCCAAACTGAGTGATAAGTAAAAATTATATTCAGCTTCAGTAACAATACCGAGGATAAAAGGAAGGAGTTTTTTGGCTTCTAAAGAATACTTGAGTGCTTCAATTGGTTGTTGATATAAATAGAGAACTTGGGATTTAAGGATATAGTAGAGGCAGAGTGAGTGAGAATCTTGATGGGAATGGCAACTTTCTAAATATTGCTCTTCACTAATTAAGTTATTCTGAAAAGAAAATTTGTCAGCCGTTAGACCGCTCAAGTTCAGAATCGATATTTGATAGGAGAACAGGGAATGGATGGCTAACTTATTTTTTGTTTTTTTAACAAAAAACAATTTGTTTGATATTTTCTTTAAAAGCTTCTCTAGATTTTTCCCCTCAAAAAATGAATTCATAACTTGATGCATCAGGATGTAGCCTGCAAATTGGAACTCCCCAGATTCCAAACCCGCTTTATACCCCTCTTTGTTAAAGCTTTTGGCACATTTAATTGGCTTTACCCAATGAATCACATGATTGGCGAGCATATTACAGGCTTTACATTTTTGAGCCAAATCATTGAACCTCTCACTGAGTTTCACGCCCAGTTTGGCAAACTCATAACCAGATTGATAATCCCCCAAAACCGAACCGAGTATCAGTCCATAAGTCGTGTAGCCTTTAGCTGATTCTGAAACAGGCCCACATTTTAGAGAGATATTAGCCATCTTTAAGACAATCACAGTGTATAGCACTTGATTGCTAAAGTAGGCGGGTGGGTCAATATTCATTAACAATTTAACTGCCACTTCTTTTTCCGGATTTGTCATCTCCGGTGCATCGAGCAGTGAGGCAATTGTTTTATCTCCCAGATTCGCTTTTGCTTGACCAAATTCGACCTCAAGTGCCGTTTGCAACTCCTCTTCAGGTAAGTCAATCTCTAGCAAGCGAAGAGCCTTTCTTCCAGCTTGAATGGCATCTTCGTATTTAGCTAGCATGGTATACTGCACAATCAGCAGGTTGTATAGCTCTGCCTTTTCAAGAGCTGATTTTGCCCGCTCCAGCGTTAGGTAAATTAAAGCTTCGGACTGCTCGAAATTGCCATTTAAATACTCAACCTTGGCTCGTTCTTTATGGAGTGCAAAAGTCAATTCGTAGTATTGGCTCCAACTCTGGCTATTTAACTGCTCCATCCCAGCAGTTAAATAGTCCTTTGCAGCAGCGTAAGCCGTCGCTTCTTTGGCTTTTCGACCAGCTACCAAATTCAATTTAACTAATTCAACTTGTTCTTGCTCATCTGTAATGAATTCCCGACCTCGGTTCAGATGCTCCACCAGTTCAAAAATTCTTTCTGTCCGTTCTTCTAAAGACAGATGCGTCAGCAGCAACCGACCAATCCTCAGATGAACTGTTTTTTGAAGTGATTCATCAGTCAAATCATAAGCTGCCTGTTGCACGCGATCGTGTAGAAATTTATAATTAAAAATTAATAAGTCAGACGTATGAGCTTCTACATCCAAAGCTTCTAAGGGGGAAGTGGGTAGAATCAGCCCCTCATGAATGGCTGGCAGAAGGTCTTGGAAGGCTTCCTTAGCTGATTTCTCATGAATAAAAGAAAGAGTATTTAAATTAAATTGGTTGCCTACACAAGCCGCTAAGCATAAAACT
>JBFLZA010000276.1:0-11217 GCA_040756535.1 Cyanobacteriota bacterium | reverse complement strand
CGATAAGAATTCATCGTCTCTACCAAAACAATCGCGTTATTCACCACAATCCCCACTAGCGCGATAATCCCGATTACAGCGGGGAAGGAAATAGGAATCCACAACAGGTAGAACCCGCCAAACGTCCCAATTAATCCAAAGGGAATCGCTAGCATCACGATGATTGGCTGAGTAAACGAACCGAACTGAAGCACCAGCACGGCAAACACTAAGAAAATTGCCACGTAGAACATCTGAATAGCCGAGCCAAATGTCTCACTTTGAGTTTCCGCCTCTCCAGCGAATTTATACTCGTAGCCTTGAGACCACTTGCGCTTCATCTCCTTAAGCTTTGGCTCCATTTCGCCCAAAATCTCACCCACCGTGCGCCCGGTTGTCTTCGCCAAAACTGTAACAGTCCGTTGGGTGTCTTGATGGGTAATCGATAACGGAGCCTCACCCGTCTCTGCTTCGAGGACTTGACTTGCCGCAAGTGTCTTGCCATCTGGGGTAATAATGCGAGTCATCATCAACTCATCTCGCCGGGTGGGGCCCCCAATTCTACCTTCACGCGATGGCCATGCCGTACTTAGGTGAATCTCCAAGTCTTCCTCGCCGCCACCGATGGGAAAATTGCCGATATCGTTATCCGTCATTAGATAGCGCCCCTGCATGGCTAGGTCATCGGGGTTCAATCCGTAGAAATCGAGTGCTTCCCGTCGGGGACGGTATTTGAGGTCAGGCCGCAAAGCACCCAAGTCATCGCGAACATCGGTTGTTCCCTGAACTTGCCGGAGTGCGACTTGCACTTCCCCAGAGATACGCCGCAACTCGTTCATATCACGGCCTGTTATTTCAATGGCAATTGGGTCTCCTTCTCCTCCCGTAGCTTGTGAATTGACCACGAGAGACGCTCCCGGATACTTGCGTGCGATCGCTGATAATTCTTCTCGCAACTTGTCCTCGTATTCAAACGAGTACTTCTCCCGTTCTTCTTTGGGAGTAAACACTGCCGAAAAACCAACCAAGTAGTTCCCCGTATTCGGCTTCATTCCACTTTCTGGAACGATGTTGCTACGTTGCCCAACGAATTGAATCACACTTTCCAAGTAGTCCTTCCCCCGCAAAATTCCACCAATATCATCGGCGACTTTTTGGGAACTATCCAAGGTAGTAGTGGGAGGCAGTTCAACATTAATGCTAAGTTTGCGTCCGTCTGAGTCGGGAAATAGTGTTCCCGGTACACTCCCAACTAAAACTAAGGTGCAGACGAATAAACCGATGGCACCAAGTGTCCAGAAACGAGCCGTTGTTTTATTCCGAACGGTAGTCAAGAGACTCCATTGAGCAAACCGCTCTGATGCTACTTCGGTGAGTTTATCGATAAAGCTCTTTTTGCCTTTCCCTTTAATCTTGCCGAGTAAGAAGCGCGACAGAGGAACGTCTACTAAAAGGGCAATGATAAAACTCAGTACCAAACAGGTAATGGCGCTAATTGGGATAAGGCGGATGAATTTGCCCATCGTGCCACTGATTGCCATCAACGGAACCATTGCCAGGATGGTGGTCAATTGACCGGAAAAGGCGGATATGCCGTAGGTTTTAATGGTTTTAAGCGCAGCTTGGTCAAAGCTCAGACCTTGAGCAAAAATCCCATCGTGCATCCCTTCCATCATCAGGATAAACACGTCCACCAAAAGACCGAGAGCGAGCACCATGCCAATCAAGACCATTTGGTTGAGGGTTTGACCGCCAATGTAGAGAATTGCGATCGCTCCCATGAAGGTCAGGGGTATCGACAAACCGGCAATCAGTGCTTCACGCCAAGATAGAGCGAATAACAGAACCACAAACACTAAAAGCATCCCCTGCCAGCAATTACTGAACAGGTTCAGGAGTTCTTCCATAATGCTGTCGGCATCTGTGTTGATGACTCGGTATTCCATGCCATGAGGCCACAGACTGGGATTCTTTTTCGCCTCCTCAATTGCTGCCAGAGAAGCATCTACTACCTTGATCGTGTCCGACCCTGGCACCTTAATCACATCAACGTTAATAACCGATTTAAAGTCGCTCCCTTTCCAACTCATAAAGGCGCGACTGCGTTCCCGTTCTAGGTCGCGACGAACTTCAGCAACTTCGCCTAAGCGCACCACTCGACCATCTGAACTACCGAGACGTGCCACTGGTAAATTCTGAAGTTCCTCCACCGTGCGAAACCGTCCGTAGAGACGCACTTGAGAGCCAATTTCGTCGCTTTCTAGTTGATCCCAAGGCATATCAATGTTGCCTTTTTGGATCGCGTTACCCACTTGGGTAGGAGAAATGCCCATCGCGGTGAGGCGGGAGGGGATGAGTTGGACATGAATGACTTCTTGACGCTGGCCCCCAAGTTGTACACTTCTAACATTGGGGACTTTTTCTAAGAGGTCTTGCAAATCTTCTGCCGCCCGACTCAATACCGCCATGTCAAGGTCGCCAGAAAGTCCAACCGTGAGAATCGGCGCATCTTGGACTGATATTTGCTCAACTCTGGGTTGTTCGGCTTCACTGGGTAATTCTGGTTTAGCTTCATCAACTTCAGCCCTCAGAAGCTGGATCGACTCATTAACAGGTGCTTCGGCACGGAATTCCACTTGGATGACTGACTTGCCATCGTAGGACGCACTACTAATTTCTTTAACGCCTTTGAGGGATTTGAGTTGTACCTCAATTTTGTCTGTGATTTGATTTTCGATCGTCTCTGGGTCAGCACCGGGCCAGAGAGTTTCAATACTAGCGATCGCAACATTAATATCCGGTTCACCTTCTTTGACCATCGCACCCGCACCGATGAGTCCTCCGATAACCATGAGCAAGCACAGGAGAATTCCAAAAATTGGTTTGAGGAAAAAGAATTTAGCCACTGGCGAAGCGCGACTGACATCAGGAACGTCGTGCTGTTCAACATGACCATTATTGATACCGCCGCTTTTACCGTTGGTTTCGTTTAGTGGTATTTGCACTTGTTCGCTCATAACTCTGTCAAAAATTGAAGGTTTGAAAGTTGAGATTTAAAGGTTAGAAGGTTGAAGGTTAGAAGGTTAAAAGTTAGAAGGTTGAAGGTTAGAAGTTGGAAGTTGAATGTTTTGGAAGTATTCCGTTTTTGTAAATTTGTAGTGCAGGCATCTTGCCTGCTTTGGTTAAATAAGGGAGCAAGATGCTCCCACTACTTGTATCTACAAAAAATTGGATGCATCTAAGGTTTTTGTTTCAGTTAAAAGTTGTTGCCCTACTCTGTAGGAGAATCCAAAGGAAATGGTTAAGGAGTTTTATCGATTAAAGGTTCAAACTAGTCTTCATACCAAATCCGCATCTATAGCAGTCAGCAGTCAGCTATCAGCTATCAGCTTTTTTCAAAGCCAAGGCTTCGCAGGGGTTTCAGAATATAAACTGTCTTAACCTATCTGGCTATGGCTATATAACCCCTTTGATCTTTTAATTCCCTCCTTGTTCTCTCCTGGAGCTCTCCTGGAGTGCCTGGAGTGGTAGCCTGCGGCAAGCCGCTACGCGTCTACGTCTCAAAAAAGGGGACATTAAACCCGGATTTGGTATCAACCCTTCAACCTTCAACCTTCCAACCTTCAACCCTTATTCCCCAACATTTCCCACTACCTCTACTGGTGCTCCGTTGACGAGGCGATTGTGCCCTTCCGTAACGATTAATTCTCCTGGCTTCACTCCTTGAAGAATTTCTCGTCTAGAAATTCCTTCAATTCCTGGCTGAATTTGTCGTTGTTCTACAATTCCTTTTTCTTGATTGACGACAAAAACATGGGGTTTTTCGTTGCGGAAGACAAAGGCACTTAAGGGCGCAACTGTGGCGTTATTTTTCTCTTCTATGGCAATCCAGGTAGAGACGCGAGCACCAGGCTGTAGATTTTTTGCTCCTTCGGAAATTCGCACAACTGCCTGAACGGCACGTCCACCAGGGGTGACGGATGGGCTAACTGAAAACACCGTGCCTTGAGCAGTGGCGAGTTTAATCAAATCCTCGCTCGTCATTTGACCGACGGAGGCGGCGGTGGCTTTTTCATCTAAGACGATAAAGGCTCGCTGTCCCGGACGAACGTTAGCCCCCTGAAAGGCTGGGAGTTCTACGTTCACTTCAAACTGCTTAGGGTCGTTGACGATGATCGGTACTGTCTCAACTATGTTTTGATAGTCAGCATTGGGTTGGACGCGCTGAGGCATCCAATAGTCTCCTTCTTTGATGTTGAGATAGGCAATAACTCCGTCAAAAGGTGCTCTGATAACGGTATCTTCAAGGTTGACGCTACTCTTATTCAGTTGAGCACTCGCCGATCGCACGCCGGATTTGGCAGACTCAAGTTGAGCTTGGGCAGCAGTAACTTGACCTTTGGCAGATTCGAGCGTTGCGCGGGCAGCAGTCACTTGAGATTGTGCGGCTTCAACACCTGCTTCAGTATTCTTGTACTGATTTTCTTTGACATCGCGATCGCTTTTGGAAATCGCCCCCTGTTTCCACAAGCTTTCGTAACGCTGTAAATCGGTTCTGGCGAAGTTGCGATCGTTCTCGGCTTTTTTCAGATCAGCTTGAACTCGAAGTAAATTCGCTTCTGCCTCTCGCAACCCAGCTTGAGCGCGTAGCACTTCGGCATTTGCCGCAGTTACCTGGTTTTGAGCTTCAGCCTGTCCTGCTTCAGCGACGGTTACATCAGCAGCCGATCGCCGCTGATCCACTCTTGCCAACACCTCACCCTCTCGCACAAAATCGCCTTCCCGCAAGTCACGTCCATTCACTTTTTTGACGTAAGTGATTGTCCCTTCTACCGGAAAGGTGAGATGCTTGTACCGAATCGCTGAGACAGTGCCATCGCTGAACACCCAGCCTTGAATTGGTGCTGTTTTGGCTGGGACGACTCGCACGGGTAGCCTCGCCTGGGTGGTAACGGTTTTAGTCTCCTCCTGAGAACTGGATGTATTTTGAGCAGTGGTGAATGTTCTCCAACCCACTACACCCCCAACTAAAATCAATGCTAGGAAAACAAAATGCCACCAGCGTCTTTTTGGCTTGGCAGTCTGAGGCAACTGAGAGACTTTTTCCTCATCTGGGCTGGTTGTTATCTCTAGAGGGTGTTCTAAATCGCTTAGTTTTTTATCCTCAGTTTGCATGGTAAAATTCCCGTGTGATATCCGTGCGGTACTCTTCCGTTTAGGTTTGCTACCTAATCGGTTAATTCAAGGCTTGTAGCCGTCTCAAGTGAGCCTTTCGTGGGGCAGGCGTTCCGGGCTACCCCAGCAGAGAAATCTCTGGGCTGTAGGATGGGCGTCCCGCCCGTCCTAAAAATGATGCGTCTAATTAAGCAACATCGTTTTGATGCGCCTGTAGGAAAGAAACTGCTTTAGAGCTTCAATAAACCTCTTGCTTTCATTCAGTCAGTAGGTGTATCGTTGGCTTCGATATTGTCAAGTTACTGCTGACGACTACACCTTCACTTCACCGGGCTAACTCATCTAATTAGATGATTGAGATTCTCTCTGCTAGTTCACCCACTAGGAGGAAGCGTTTGTAGTAAGAAATTGATATAATTAGCCACTTATATTGCTCCTACTCACCCTTGATTTTTGTCAGAACTCTAATGCTCGATCGCTCGTTCTAGGTCATCCTAGTGGCGTTTTATTCTGGCTTTTCTCTCAGTCTATTGGCTCAATTCGGTATCGTGCGTAAAGATAGTAAAGATAAGAACAAACTTATTAAATTTTTATAAGCAAGCCAGGGTTTAAGCGATCGCCCTTTGGGTAGTGCCTTAGGCAATCGCTCCAGACTTCAAGGCCACTAGAAGCGCAGTCAACCCACTTTACCGGCCTGAGGTGATGACTAAAGATCGACCCAAACGATACCGAGGTTTTATTCTTAGCCCAGAAGGATGGCTGAAGCTAGAAGAGCGAATCCGCCAGCTAGAAACTGAAACGGGCTACAACTACACTCCCAAAAAAATTTCAGAAGAATCGCAGTTTATTGATGCTCAAGGGCTTCATCCAGCTACGGTGAGGAAAATATTCCGGCGTCAAGTTGGGGTTGATGATAACTCACTTCGCTTAGTTTTCCGTGTTTTGAAACTAGAACTGGAACCGGATGACTACACTTACCCTCACGAAAGAGAGAGAGAAGACGAGGGAGAGAACTTTGAGCGTGTCCCCAACCCACAACCACCTGATCACAATCGTACCGATTGGGGCGAAGCACCCGATGTTTCAGTGTTTTATGGGCGGACAGATGAACTGACTAAGTTAGAGAACTGGATAGTTAATGAACGCTGCCGTGTCATCGCCTTGCTGGGGATGGGAGGCATGGGAAAAACCTCTCTGGCCATGAAACTAGCTCAACGTCTTGAGAAGCAGTTTGAGTATGTAATTTGGCGATCGCTACGAGATGCTCCACCCTTAGCAGAGATTCTCGCTAACTTAATCGAATTCATCTCCAATGACCAAGAACTAGAGTTGCCAGAGTCTACAGACAAACGCATCTCTCAATTAATAGAGTATTTGCGCTCCTCACGCTGTCTGCTGGTTCTCGATAATCTAGAAACTATCCTGCTCGAAAATTCTGCTGAAAATGGAGGAGCGATCGAAGCTGTCAGTGTTGGTGGATATCAGCCTGGATACGAGGATTATGCGCTATTGATTAAACGATTGGGAGAAACACAGCATAATAGCTGCTTAGTCCTCACCAGTCGGGAGAAACCAACAGAATTAGCAGCACTCGAAGGTGCAACTTTACCCGTTCGCTCCTTACAACTGCCTGGTTTACCGACTGATGCGGCACGAGATATCTTTCACTCAAAAGGCAACTTCCGGGGTTCAGAGGCAGCTTGGCAGGAATTGATGCAGCGCTACGGTGGTAATCCTCTCGCCTTAAAAATTGTTGCTACGACGATTCAGGAGTTGTTTGATGGGCAGATAGGAGAATTTTTGCAACAAGGCAAGGCGGTTTTTGATGATATTCGGGAACTCTTAAGCCAGCAATTCAATCGCCTCTGTTCGGAAGAAAAAGAGATTATGTACTGGCTGGCGATTAATCGCGAACCCGTTTCTATCAAAGAACTGGCAGGAGATTTACTGCCCTTGCGATCAGAACAATTACTAGAATTGCTCAATGCCTTGAGAAGGCGATCGCTTATTGAAAAAATGGGCAATCGCTTTACTCTTCAACCTGTTGTTATGGAGTATGTTACTGACACATTTGTCAAGCAAATTTGTCAAGAAATTTTAGAGTTGAAGGTGGAAAGCTCAGACAAAACGGCTAACTTGCAACTGTTTAGAAACCACGCTTTGATTAAGGCGACGGCGAAAGACTATGTCAGAGATACGCAAATTCGCCTTATTCTCAAACCGTTTATTGCTCAATTGCTAAGGCAACTGGGAAGCTATGGGAGAATTGAAAACCGACTGAGTGAAATTCTCGACTATTTGCGCTCAGATAGCCCCTCCTTAGCGGGATATGCTGGGGGTAACGTCCTGAATTTGCTGATTCAATTGCGATCGCAGAAGTTAAGCAGTACCGACGGACTCACCAAATATGACTTTTCTCATTTGCCGGTTTGGCAAGCCTATTTGCGTTCCGTCAACCTACATCATGTCAACTTTGCGGGTGCTGATTTAGCGAAATCGGTTTTTATCGAAACCTTCAGCAGTATTTTGTCAGTTGCGATTAGTCCCGATGACCAACTGCTAGCTACCAGTGATATCTATGGCGAAATTCGCTTGTGGGATGTGGCGACAGGAACACCACTGCTAACTTGCGAAGGGCATACTAGCTGGGTGGGTTCTTTGAGGTTCAGTCCCGATAGCAAAATTTTAGTCAGTGGTAGCTTCGATAACACCGTTCGGCTTTGGGATATCCAAACGGGTGAATGTCTGCAAACCTTGAACAAGGATAATATTGCTATCCATGAGGTTGCCTTTAGCCCGGATGGGCAATTGCTTGCTTGTGCCTGTGACAACCATACTGTACTTCTATGGGATATTGGCAGCGTTCAATCTCGCCCAACTTCACATCCGGGGGAGCAACTTGTAGCCGTTTTCACAGGACATAGTGATGCGGTTCATGCAGTCGCCTTCAGTCCAGATGGGCGGACACTGGCTAGTGGTAGCCAAGACAGTACTATAAAACTTTGGGATATCCAACAGCGTAAATGTCTGCAAACCTTTTTAGGCCATAGTCATGGGGTTTGGTCGATCGCTTTTAGTCCGGATGGGCAGTTGCTTGCTAGTGGTGGCCAAGACAACACTGTAATGCTTTGGAATATCGAATCAGGCAACTGTATCAGAACATTGCAGGGACATAGCGACTGGATTGAGTCAGTGGCATGGAGTCCCGATGGCATCACCCTAGCGAGTGGTAGTGAGGATCATACGGTGAGGCTGTGGGATATTCGCAGGGGTCAATGTCGCCATATCTGGCAGGGACACAAAAGTGAGATTTGGTCAGTGGCTTTCAGTTCAGATGGGTCAATGTTGGTGAGTGGTAGTGCAGACCAAACGGTGAAGTTTTGGGATACGTCTGATGGGTTATGCCGCCAAACTTTGCAGGGATACATGAACCCAGTCAGTGCCATTGCTTTTAGTCCAGATGGTAAAACCCTTGTTAGCGGTAGTCATAACCAAAACCTGCGCTGGTGGGATGTCAGTACTGGCCGTTGTCTCAAAACCTTACAAAGCCATCAAGGTTGGATTTGGTCTATTGCATTCAGTCCCGACGGTGAACAGGTTGCTAGTGCCAGTATGGATCGAACGATAAAACTGTGGGATGCTCATCACTACAATTGCCTGCAAATCTGCATGGGTCATACCCATCCAGTAACCAGCGTTGCGTTTAGTCCAGATGGTACGATGCTGGCTAGCGGAAGTATGAATTGCACAGTAAAGCTATGGAATCCAAACACGGGTGAATGCGTCAAAACATTGACGGGTCATACCAGTCGAGTCTTTTGGGTTGCCTTCAGTCCCAATGGACAGTTGTTAGCGAGTGCCGGTCATGATGATACGGTAAGGTTGTGGGATGTCCGCACGGGTGAATGTTTACAAGTTTTAACCGGTCATGCCAGTTGGGTATTTGCAGCCGCTTTCAGTCCGGATGGGTCAACTTTGGTCAGTGGTAGTAAAGATAAAACCATCAAGCTGTGGGATGTGGACACTGGTCAATGCCTTCAAACTTGGACAGGACACAGCAATTGGGTGATATCTTTGGTGTTTAGCCCTAATGGGGAGTGGGTTGCGAGTGGCAGTTTTGACCAAACGGTGAGGTTGTGGGATGTCCGCACAGGCAAATGCGTTCAAATTGCGGATGGAAACGGGAAGTGGTTACGAGCGATCGCATTTAGTCCAGATGGTCAGACTCTAGCCAGTGGCAGCGATAATGAGACGATTAAGATTTGGAATGTTCGCACTGGCAGTTGCATTAGAACCTTGAGAGCCAAAAGACCTTATGAGGGCATGAACATCACAGGTGTTACCGGATTAACAGAGGCACAAAAGGCGACATTGAAGGCTTTAGGTGCTGTTGAACGAGAATAACGAAATCTTTAAAAAAGACTATAACCCTTGAAAAACTATCGAGCCATGGGACTCATAAGACTGCGTTCAACCATTTCATGTATAACAATATCCGGCTGTTCCTTCTTGACAATTTCTAAATCAAAATCCTGCCATAAATAAACTATTCGTTTAAAATGCTCCGAAAGAAAAGGCGATAGCCGTTCCGCAAATGAGTCACGAAACATCACAGCTCGAGGTAAATTTGAATTTTTCAACTCCGTAGCAAAGGGCTGTCGAAATTCAGGTAAATCAGGATTATGAATTCCAGAATCTATCCTATTGGCTAAACGTGGAGTACGAGGAATAAGCTCCCAGTTTTCGTCTTTCACAATATCGCTTAATCCCACCATATTGATGAGATCGCCATTGCTGTAACTTACCTTGAGTTCAAAATCTGATCGGGATGATGCCTTCAAATTTGGATACCAAATGGCAACGCGTTTTATAATCTCTTGGTAAGCAACGAAAGCCCCCAAGTCATTCCAATGCGTATCTTTACGAGCATAAAGTAGTCCTTTAGCTTTTGCTGAACGCAATGAATCTCGTAAATCGAGGATTTTCACATTGGAATTAGCCCTCAAATAAGCTATCAGTTGATCTAATCGAGATTCTTGCCGAACACGGTTTATTGATTGGGGAAGAAACTCTGGATAAATTGTAGTTTTATTCGGTGCGATTACGAGGATGTAGCGAATTCCTTGAGAAGCTAACCTATTGTTTCTTTCTTCTAAAGTGCGTTGCCAATTAGTTAGCTGTTCTGGCGTAAATGGAGCTGTTGAGCGATAATAATCCATCTCGTTATAAGCTCCATCAGTACGAAGAAAAAGCCAATCTTCTTTCCCAACAATGACTTTTGGAGAAGAAGATTCACCCATCCATAAAACTTTAGCTACGCTGTATCCCTTAATCAGGAGTTTACGAAAGGCAAATCTGTCATTATAGTATTGTTCAATTCCTTTTATGAATCCAACAGGACTAGATTTTATTAGCGTTAATTTCGGAAACTTCTGGGGCGGTCGTAGTTCCGAAGATAAGAAGGCTTCTTCAGACTCAACACCTAAGTTGAGGATACTGCCGACAAGGGGGGTATAAATAGCTATTATGAACGATACTATCAAAATTGCATTGGCAACGCTTTTAAATTTTGTCTGCTTATTTAGCATCTCTCTCTAAGCCTGTTTAAAACTGTAAGTAAATAAAAGGGTTATATGTTCCAGCAGCTAGTTTTATTACAGCCATGATAAATATAACTGCAAAGGATAAACCGCTTAAAGAAAAAAAGATTGCATCTATTATAGCTGCTTTTTTTGGGTATTTAAAAGCCTGTTTATTAAAAATAATTAACAATGTAGAAAGCACAGGGGTTGATGCAACGATTCCAACAATAATAGCTAGCACAATTTCCAAATTTAGATAGAGTGAAGCATGGTATTCTAATCCTGTTGCTTGTGCAAATCCTGCCATAGCTCGAAGAAACGACAAGGAATAACTAAGTGTAGTTGCTCGGAAGAAAACCCAAGATATCATTATTATTAGGAGTGCATAAAAATGTCTAACCGCTAACCACTTCGATTCTGTAAATGGTTTCATTAAACCGATGCGTTCAAGAACCATAAACATTCCGTGAAATAGCCCCCA
>JBFLZA010000275.1:0-11221 GCA_040756535.1 Cyanobacteriota bacterium | reverse complement strand
ATGGGTGAGATGCTGAATTTCAGACTCGACTTGGGAGACACACTCGCGGGAAATTCCGGCTTTAACATAAGCTCTGAGCAGTTGCAGATGCAGCCGTATCCTTACGGGTTGCTCCATCAGATGCTGACAGTGTTGCATACCGCGTTGCGCTAACTCAGCCGCTTCGGTGTAGGCAAATAGCCGGAAACTTTGTTCAGCCGCCATCACCGCAGCAGATGCTGTTAATTGATGATCGCCACCGAGAGAGGCGTGATAGACAACATCACCCATCAGATTTGGGTTAGAATGTGCGATCGCCTTTGGCGCTGCCCCTTGGGCAATCGCATTTAACGCCTGAGCAATATGTAAATGAATCAACTGGCGGCGGGGTGGGGAGATTTGCTGATAAGCCACTTGACGCACAATATCATGGGCAAAATCGTAACCCATTTCACCAGGGACAGCCGTACTGGGACGAATAATCCCGTGATGCTCTAGCTGTTCGATGGTTGTGAGTAATTGGGTAAGGGAAGAGGCACTCACTTGGGCTAAAATGGTTGGATTGAAACTGCGACCCAGCGCTGCTGCCCAAGGAATTAATTCCCTAGCTCCATCCTGAAGCTGATGTAAGCGTCCTTGAATCAAGGTTTCGAGATTGCTGGAGTAAGAGGTTTGGGGATGAGATAATGCCCGCACCACTTCCAGGGTGAATAAGGGATTGCCCCCACTGTCAGCAAAGATGCGTTCCCCATCGAGAGTGATATCGCTATCGGCAGCTTGAGCGAGTTTCGCTGTGTCTTGGCAACTGAGAGGTTCGAGTTGTAGGCTTTCTATGCGATTTTCTCGCCCAACTGCCTGCACAAATTTGTAAACCGGACTATTTTCTGTTAATTCCCGGCGACGGGTAGCACAGGCAATCAGAATAGAGCTATTTTGCAACAAGCGGGTAACGTAGTGTAGCAAGGCAACAGACGCTTCATCCAACCATTGAATATCATCGAGTACCAACAATACAGGGGACTTATCCACCGCGAGTTGGGCAATGAGCTTGACGACTGCATCAAAAAGCCGGCTGCGGTCAGCTATACTATCTTTGCTGATGACCGTACTAAACAGGAGCGCTTCTAACTCCGGAGGTAACTGGGATTCATTGGCAATTCCTCTGAGGGCATCAATCCAAACCCCGTAAGGGCGTAGCATTTCCGCTTCAAACCCCCGTGCCCATAATACGCATCCTTGGGCTTGACGAACGACTTGGGCAATCTCTTCTAAGAGGCGAGTCTTACCTATTCCGGGTTCTCCACAAAGCAATAACAACTTGGAGGCAGGGCGATTACCGTCTAAATTTAGCCATTGACGGATAGTTATCCACTCCTGTTTTCGTCCGACGAGGGGGAGGGAAGATTCTGATGTTGTCGGAGAAGTGGTTCCCTTCAGGAGAATACTTGCGTCTAAATCGTCTTGGTGTTTCGTTCGGTGGGAATCGAGTTCCAATTCCTCTGAAGCACCAGACTCCTCCATCATCAGTAATTCTTGGTAAAGCTTGCAGGTTGTCGGACTCGGATCGACTCCCAACTCCTCCCGCAGAACTGTCATACATTGGTGATAGACTTGCAATGCTCTGGCGCGATCGCCTTCTTGAGCATGGAGTCGCATTAAGCTACAGTAAGCTGATTCGCACAAAGAATCCATTTGCAGAAGTTGTTGAGCATAGGCAATACCCGCCCGATAGTCGGCTTGTGCTGCCAACAGCGATACTAATTCAGCTAACCCTTGCATCACCTGCTGCTGCAACTTTTCCCGTTTGGGAACAATCCACTCGCCATAGCAACTGGGTAAGAGTTCACCGGTGTAAAGTGCGATCGCTTTTTCCCAATATTGCCGCACCTTGTCTAGATTGCCTGCTTGTTTAGCACTTTCTGCTTGTGCGATCGCTTCTTCAAATTCAGCTACATCTAAGGTAAAGGGTGCATGGGGTTGCCACTGTATCGTTTTTTGGCTAACCACCAGAAACTGCTCGGCATCTGGCAGTAAACGCCGCAAATCGTGCAGTCTCCGCCGTAAATTGGCTCGTGATTCCGACTCCGTTACGTCAGTCCATAGTTGTACGGCTAGCTGTTGGCGAAGTTGGGGTGCGTGGCGATGTAAGAGTAGGTAAGCGAGTAATGATTGCAAGCGATCGGCATTGATACTTGCAATGGGTTGGCGATCGTAGGATAGGCAGAATTCACCCAGTAGCCGAATTTGGAGTGTAGGAGACATCGCCATCAGACCTATTTCCACTATAAGGATTAGACTGGTGCTTTAATCTTAATGCGAGTGGTGTTGACCGAGAGGCTTTCATAGTGAGTCGAATTGTTTTAACCACCATTGGCTCTTTGGGTGATCTGCATCCCAAAATTGCGATCGCGTTTGAATTACGAAAGCGTGGTCACAATGTAGTGTTCGCAACACACAAAGAATATCAAGAAAAAATTGAAGCGTTGGGATTCGAGTTTCATCGAATGCGCCCTGACAATACTGCGCTTAGCGATCCTCAAGAGATGGCGCGGATGATGGATTTAAAGACGGGTACAGAGTATGTCATCCGAAATTGGGTTTGTGCGAAATTACGTGAAACCTACACAGATTTAATGAACAGTGCAAAAGATGCCGACTTCATCATTGCAGGTGAAGGGGTTGTAGCGGCTCGGTTAGTTGCAGAAAAATTAGGGATTCCGTGGGCGTTTGCGGTTCTGCAACCGACTTCATTTTTATCTATTTACGACCCATCAATAATTCCTGTATTTCCCTTTCTATCCAAACTGCGCGGGCTTGGTTCTGTCATCAACCGAGGCATTATTAAATTATCAAAAGTAATTTCTAAATCTTGGGCGGAACCTATTCATCAACTGCGACGCGAACTTGGATTGCCGCCACTTGTTGGCAATCCCTTCATCGATGATAAGTATTCTCCCTACCTTGTGCTGGCGATGTTCTCATCAGTATTTGCAAAGCCTCAACCTGATTGGGCAGCAAACACGGTCATTACAGGGTTTACATTCTATGATGGCAGCGAGCTCAGAGCGGAACTCACAACAGAACTCAAGCAATTTTTAGATGCAGGTGAACCACCGATTGTTTTCACCCTTGGTTCTGCCGCAGTCATGGCTCCGGGTAGCTTTTACCAAGAGAGTATTCAAGCTACAAAATTGTTAAACCGCCGTGCTGTTTTGCTAATTGGCAAGAATACGATTCCAGAGAATTTTTCAAAAGACATCATTGCCGTGAGCTATGCGCCATACTCTCAAATTTTTCCGCGTGCTTGTGCAATTGTGCATCAAGGCGGCATTGGCACAACGGCTCAAGCATTACGGGCTAGTCGTCCAACGCTTGTGATGCCCTACAGCCATGATCAACCTGACAATGCGGCAAGAGTTGAACGCTTGGGAACTTCGCGTACTATTCCCCGTAAGCAGTATTCAGCAGTACGAGTAGCCAAGAAGTTACGTGAGTTGTTAGAAAATCCCAACTATGCAGCTAAAGCAGCAGAAATTGGACGTATTATCCAAGCAGAAAATGGGGTTAGGATTGCGTGTGATGCGATTGAAAAGCAGCTTCTTATAGTAGGTTAAGCTGTTGATGGTTTGTTATTCCTAAAGCTCTGATGTTTAACCTTCCTAAAGAAGATGTAGAGGCTATTAAGCCAATCCATCAAAAATGGATTGAAGCGGAAAAGCAGGGCAGAAGCTTAGATGTACTTCAATACTGCACCGATGATGTTCGATGGATGGTGCCAAACTCAGAAGTTCTTATTGGTAAAGAGACCGCTCGCTCTTTACTGGACGATGAAGAAATCGAGATTGTCAATATTTCAACAGAGGGAGTCGAGATCAGGGGAAGTAGCGAAGTCGCTTATAAAACAAGTAGATACACGACACAATTTAGGATGAAAGGCATAGATACGATACAGGTAAGTTCTGGTACGCATTTATGGATTTTGCACAAACAAGAGAACAGGCAATGGCAAGTCGCATTGGTGACATGGCAATTAGTAGCATAATGTACAATGCGACGTAACTAATCGGCGAGATAACCTGCTGGAGCAAAGGAATGGAAGAGTGGTACAAGGAAGACCTTGCGTATATTCACGATGTCGGTCACAGTGATTACGCGCTCAAATCTGCTCCTGGCATCCTGGACATACTGGCTCAAAACAACATACGGGAAGGTCTAATCGTAGATTTGGGATGCGGAAGCGGATTATCAGCACGAGAGTTTACGAAGGCTGGTTACCGTGTTCTTGGAGTTGATATTTCTGAGTCCCTAATTGCAATTGCCCAAAATCGGGTGCCAGATGCCGAGTTTCGAGTTGAATCACTGTTTAAGACTGATATCCCCTCTTGTAATGCTGTTACTTCAATCGGTGAATGTCTTAACTACCTGTTTGATACAGGCAACAATCGCCAAATGCTGGTTCAACTCTTTCATCGTATCTACAATGCATTAACTCCGAAAGGTGTTTTCATATTTGACATTGCTGAACCCGGACAGGTTATACCTAACAGTAAAATGAAAGGATTCACTGAAGGAAGTGATTGGATAGTCCTTGTTGAGAAAGAAGAGGATCGAGAGCAAGCAATCTTGATCCGTCGAATCATCACCCTACGTAGAGTAGAAGAACACTATAGACGGGATGATGAAGTACACCATTTGCAGCTTTATGAAGCAACAGATATTGCTCAAAAGCTTCGTCAAGTAGGTTTTCAGGTTGAGATTATGCCTAGTTATGGTCAGTATAAGCTCCCACCAGCTCATGCTGCATTTATTGCCCATAAACCCCTGTAAAATGGCAGAAATTAAGAATTATGATTACTTCAATTAGAGCCTTCTACTACGTGCACAGTCTATTGAGCAGGGTTCAAGTCACTACGGCCCCTTTCCTCGTGTAGATGGAGCTGGTTTTGTCAGCTTATCAGTTGATCTTAACTACGAACCAGAAACTAAAATTGTAAGCGGATGGCAGACGATTTATGAGCTAGATTCAACTGAGCAGACGGTAGCAGAACACCGACTGCCAATTCAGTTCTCACTTATCGAGTTTGATGTTTTTCAGGGGCTGGTACAGTCAGTTGGTTTCGATATTGAGGAGTTGTTGGGGAATTATGATTTCTCTTCGTTTGACCAACAATCTAGTCCTTATATGATTGTGTGTACCCGCAAAAGAAACACCTAGTATCATTTTAGATTTTGGATTTTGGATTTTGGATTTTAGAAAGCTTGCCAATTACTGTTTTGTAAATTCCGCTGCCTAAGAAATAAAGCAAAACGGGGTCGCCTTGCTTTATTATAGAGTGAACAATTGAAGAATTTAAACTTAGAGATAGTTTTCATATTAATGCCCACTAATTATGAGAAAAGTAGAAGTTGTTCCCCATAACCCCAAGTGGCGAGATGCATTTGAGGTGGAATCGAAGTATATTGCCGATGTACTGGGCAAAAATTGTGTAGCCATACACCATATCGGCAGCACAGCAATTCCAGGTATCTATGCTAAGCCTATCATTGATATGTTAGTTGAAATCCGAGATATTACTAAAGTAGATGAGCAGAATTTAGCAATAAAGTCACTTGGTTACGAAGTGATGGGGGAGTACGGAATTCCTGGTCGTCGATACTTTCGTAAAGACAGCGAAGAAGGTGTTAGGACGCATCATATTCACACCTTTGAGATTGGTTGTCTGCAAATAGCGCGTCACTTAGCATTTCGAGATTACATGATTGCCCATCCTGAAGATGCACAAAGATACAGTGAGCTAAAATGCGAGTTGGCAGAAAAATATCCACATAACATCGATGAATATATGGATGGCAAAGATAGTTTTATTAAAGAAATAGATAAGAAAGCAGCGCAGTGGGGAGCCATTGTTAGTTCATGAAGCCTACCCCACTGCTAGATATATTTAACAAAAAAACTTTGCTAATTCATTAACTCGGTCAAGTCCAGATTCACTCAATTGACCAAACGTTTTACGAAAGTTTTGGTGAGTCATTCCTGAACCTAGAAACGTCCATTGATAGGACTTCTCTTGAATAACCTGAATTTCTTGCTTTTGGGCATCAGTAAGAGTACGACCTATGGCTTGAGAGAGGCTCTCTATATCCAGTTGAACCTGCATCTTTAATCCACCATTGAGAAATTCAACAATCTTAAAGTAATCCTCAATCCCAGTTTGAATTTCCTGCTCATCAAGTTCTTGAGCAAGACTTTCAACCATAAAAGTGTCAAGGCGAGCGTGCTGAGCTTCTTCTAACCAGTGGTGTCGCAATAAACTACAAAACTGAAGGTCTAGTATCTGATTATCTCGCACACTTTCAAGATAATGTCGTTGGGTCAACCATTCGAGATGTAAGATACTCAGAGCAACACCTAATGGACTATGTGCCATCACAGCATTAGCAATGTCTTGCACGGGGCCAATACAGCCACACGGAGAACCAAACCCCATTTCAAACTCTTCAGCAAAGCGACGAAATAGGCGAATATGTTTGCTTTCTTCTTCAGCAAAATGGAGGAAAGCTTGGGTTGCGTAGATATCTTCATGTCCTATCCGTCGCACATGATCAATTACTGCGGGGACGATGAACTCTTCAACTAAACCGAACAGGTGAAGGTAACTATTCCCACGAATCTGATTGAGTTTTAGTTTTTCGTAATCGTTGAGGCAGATGATGGAATTAACCCCTGCCAAAGATTCAGGTAAGAAAAGTTTGATAAAATCTAGACCTTTATCGCCACCGATGATATCTTCTACGCGCCAGTTAACTCGTATTGAAGATTCTAGGGTGGATTGATAATCGTTAGGGCGAGCAATTGCCGTAACCATAAGCTTTCTCCTAAGACGAAATTAATTTGGGGAAATTTTTGTTACTGGGGATTGGTAATTGAGTTAACAAAGTTCTAATTACCAATCCCGATAAATCTAGGTGAAGGTTACTACTCGACACAAAGCTCAGGCTTGAGTTTGACAGGATTGGTAATATTCCAGAAGTTGGGAGAAGTTGCCATGACTGCTTTGTGAATTTCTTGGAACTGTTCTGGCGTACCGTTACCTTTGATGCGAACGGTATAGCAGATTTCTTCATTACCCGGTTTTACCGTTTCATCAAGTCCGAAAGCACCTCGTAAATCTAGTACTCCTTCCGATGAAATCTCTAACTTTTCCAGTTCAATACCGAGCATGGCAGCATTAATAACATAGCCAACCATCATGCAAGCATTGAGTGCTGCCATTAATGTTTCTTGGGGATTAGGAGCGGTATTCGTTCCTGCTAGTTCTTCCGGTTCATCCGTATAGATGGTGAAATTTTTGGCAAGCTTTTGACCACCAAGTTCCCAGGATTCAACTCGTGTAGCAGACTTTGTACCACCACTCCAAGCTGTATTAACTTGAAACTTAACTATGCCTTGAGTAAAATCCTGGGAAATGGTATCAACTGATTGCTCAACTGCCTTTGTGTCGATGCCGTTTACGATTTTGGCTGGAGTTGTTGGTAAGTTCATAAGTTGGTTCTCTCAATCAATAACTTGGCTAAAAGGGAGTTGATTTAGATCACTCCGTCGTTCAGATTTCGAGGTTAAATGCTTTCGTTGCTCTGAACTGATACCAACTTAACCAGTGCATCGTCCTCAAAGCGTCCACAGAGCGTCCGCCAAGTGTCCTATAGCTGCCTAGAAAGACAGTTCTGATACAGGTTCAAGATTTGCTGCTTCTGGACTGACAGGTGGGATTGAAAGTTGGATTGTGTCAGCTAGAACACTCGCTAAATCACGGTTTGCCAGCTTTGCGAAACGCTCTGCTCGTTGGTAAACGTCATCTGGCAAAGTAATGGTGATTTGGGTACTCATGGCTCTCCCGAATTGTCCCTTTTATACCGAATTCGATCGCTTTACGTCTCATTTTAAGTTTCCCTTCTACTACTGCGATCGCGCAAGCGAGAAGAGCTGTATCAGATCGCTACCATTGAGAGAGTTACAGAATTACCTGGAGAATTAGTTATCATGCTGATGAATAACCGAGCTGGAGGAGGTAATTGATAGTGAGTAACTGTGAAGTAACAGGATTGCCCGATCCGGCGTATGAATCAGACTTTTATGCGTGGACACAACAGCAAGTAAAGTTTCTCCAACAGGAAAAGTGGAACTGTTTAGACATTCCAAATCTGATTGAGGAGATTGCATCGTTGGGCAAGCAGCAACGACAGGAGTTGAGAAACTGTTTGGGGATTTTATTAGGACACCTGCTTAAGTGGGAATTTCAACCAAGTCACCGTTCTAAAAGCTGGTTAGCAACGATTCGGGAACAGCGTCGTCAAGTTTTGCAGCTTCTTAAAGAAAGCCCAAGCCTCCAACCTTATCTACAGGAAGCAATAGAAGATGCCTATCAAAGTGCTTTGAACTTAGCTGTCAGCGAAACTCCATTAGACTATGAAGATTTTCCTCAAGAATGCCCCTACTCCAAGGAGCAAATACTAAACCCTGAGTTTCCTTTTAAACCCTAGTTCAACTCAGTAAAAAAATTGCTCGCGCTTCGCGCGAAAAAGGGAAAAGAAAATAGGGCAAAGGGCAAAAGGGGAAGAGTGTAAAGGGTTACGGAGTCCTCGGCTCACCACACACAACACGACAACCGAAGTAGTTGTTGTTGCGAAACCTCGCATTATTGAAGAAGCGAGTAGCGGAACGGCAATTGCTAGGAAGGAAGTCCCACGAGCCGCCCCGCAGCGACCTACTATCATCATTCTGATTTATCCAAGCACTTCCATCCGTTGGCGCTCCGTTGTAATTTTTATGCCAAGTATCTTCGCAGCATTCCCAAACATTGCCGTGCATATCGTACAACCCAAAAGCATTGGCTGGAAAACTGCCTACTTCTGTTGTTTGCTGTCGATAGATTCCCTGAGAACCAGAGGCATAAGTGTAGTTGCCATTGTAGTTCGCTAGTTCTGGGCTAATTGTTTCGCCAAAGTGAAAGGGTGTTGTGGTTCCAGCACGACAGGCATATTCCCACTCTGCCTCACTCGGTAGCCGATACTCGCGCCCCGTTGCTTTTGACAGTCGCGCACAAAACTCGACGGCTTCATAGCACGACACTCGCTCTACCGGGCGATTTGCACCTTTAAATTCGGATGGGTCAGGTTCGAGGTCAATGTTGACCTTGGGTAAGCTTGCGACGGCTTGCCACTGAGCTTACGTAACCTGAAATTTACCCATGAAAAAGGGTTGAAGGGTGACGGTGTGCTGTGGCCCTTCATCCTCTCTCCGTTCTGGCTCACTCTCTGGAGAACCCATCAGGAACGTACCGCCTGGAATGGCGACCATTTCTAGCGTTACCCCATTACCCAAGTCTTCTGTGAAATCGCTGTGATTCGCTTGCTCTGCCTTGGTTGAGAGGATGGGCTGTTCAATAAATGCAATGGATGTGGCTTTTTGCTGACCCATCAGCCGTTTTTCAATGGGTGCTACATCTTCATCCCTCAGTCCCAAATGTTGCTGATAGTCTCTTAGGTCATTGAGCGTGGCTTCGTTCAGCGTTGACTCGGCTTCAATCGCCTCAACTAGCGTTTCCTCATACTCTTCTACTTTGCGCTGATACTCCAGGTACGGTTGTTGAACTTCAGCTTCGATAGCAGCAGCAACCTCCGGGTCAAGCTTCAACTTCAGGCGCAGTGAATTTAATAGGCGACGAGCAGGAATAGAAAATTTGCCGCGATTGATGCGACGTTCCACTTCCTTGCGGTACTTCACCCTAGGGTCATCCTTGGGCGACTTTGCCAGCCGAATTCTATAGCCTTCCTCCACTGGGTAAAACTTGGGAGTCATTGCCGGAGCGGCTTCTGTTACTTTGATACTGGCATAGTCATGTAACTCATCTACGGAAATCCAACCATCGCCGTCTTTGTCTGCTGCCCCTTTTTCAATCCCCTCCACTAGATAGCGAGTGTAGACAGAGAGTTCTGAACCTTCCTGCTCAAAAGAGTATTGAGTCGAGGTGGAAGCAGTAAGAATTGCCCGTCCCTTGCCGCCTAGATGTTCCTCAACATTGACGCTGCCGTCATCTTTCACCGTCAAACCTTGAGCAATGGCACCACTAAAGCAACAGTCCAGAATCAACACTTGCCTTTGGGATCTGCTCTCGTTGAGATTATCATGCAGAACAGCAGCGGCTACTGCCGATGGCTTAACCAGCTTTCCATTCTCTTTGCGAGTGAAACGAGTGGAAAGGTAAAGCTTGCCACTATCATCTTTGATTCCGTGACCAGAGAAGTAAAACAGCAGTAGGTCATCTTTCTGGCGATTGGCAAACAGCCTATAAATCGCTTCTTCCATCTCCTGCCGTTGAGGATTTTTTAGCACGGTGATATCCCCCTCGGCAAAACCGCCCATTTCCGGATTTGCCAAGACTCGCCGCATTGCCTCGACATCCTTCTCTGCCGCAGGTAAAGGATTTAACCCAGGCTCATACTCGCTCACCCCAATCAGCAGTGCTACCTTCGCCATTTCGCCTGCCTATTGTTTTAGAAATTCTTGTGCTTTCTGATAGGCATAGTCAAATTCGGCTTGTGAGCTAGCTTCAATGCTCAGTTTTCTACCATCAGGCGCTTCGATATCCAGTTTAATGGGTTGGCCACCTAAGCGATCGCTCAAGAATCCAAACAACGCCTTGATACTCGCTGGACTCACTTCAGCCATTAGCAGCCCCCACAAAAAACCACCCAAAGCCTTTGAACCAGGGGGGGCTTCTTCAACGGGTACTAAATCTGCATCTTCAACCCCATCCACTTCTCTAATTTGGGGTAGCAAATTCTCTACTTCCGCTTGCAATTCCTCGTCATTCAAACTTGGATCGGATAGGGAAATCGTGACTTGAAGATTAGATGTACTTACCATATCAACCGCTTGAGTACTGAAAACGAGCTTAATAGTGATTACATCGCTCTTGGGGTAGATATCCGGAAAAATTGGGAATAAGATTTCTGGTTACTAGAATTGTGAGCTTGCATCATCATTATCGTAGGGGCGGGTTTAAAGATAACCTAGGTTATTCCACCTTCAAACTCTGATTCAAAACCCGCCCTTACCGATCGCAACCGTTATAGCAGTTTTCGTTTGCATAAAATACAGTAGGGGCACGGCATTGCCGTGCCCCTACAAACAATGTGTATTGCACTCGATTGAGAACCGCTATAGTAAGGGCGGGTTTTG
>JBFLZA010000274.1:0-11224 GCA_040756535.1 Cyanobacteriota bacterium | reverse complement strand
CGCGCACCATTGACACTCACGTTCTCTCCCTGCGGAAGAAAATCGAAACCGATCCTCGACAACCCAGCGTGATTCAAACGGTTCGCAATATCGGCTATCGATTCAATCCAGCTCTAATCCAAGGAAATAAACTCTCATCAGGAGAAGCAATTACACACAGAAATCACAATGGGCACTCAACTGCACAAGTAGCAGCCGTTAGGAAGTTATGAGGAGTAATGATGAGAATCAAAGCCACTCTTGAGCAACCTGAGCTTCCGCTTGCATTAAGCTTTCTCGCAGTTGTTTCCAGTTAATTTGGTCAGCTAGCTCATCTTGGCGGAGTTGACCTTGTTGCAAATACAACACTCTTTTACAAAATAGCTGAGCCATATCTAACTGATGGTTGACCATCAAAACCGTCATGTTATCCTTAACAGCTAACTCAGATAAAACCCTGAGAACGTGAGACGCAATACCCAGATCCAGAGCGGAAGTTGGCTCATCGAGTAATAATATTTTGGGTTGAATCACTAGGGCGCGTGCGATCGCAACTAACTGCCGTTGTCCTACCGAAAGCTGTAACTCACTTCGTTCTAACCATTCAGCAGGGAGATGTAGGAGTTCTCGGTAGGTTTCCAGGCGCTCCTCAATTTGTCGTTTTGGCAGTTGCTGCAATACCAATGGGTAGGCTAAAGCCTCCCGAACCGTCATGCCTAAAAGCTTCGGTTCTTGAGGCACCAACATCACCTGCCGCCGCAACTGAATAACGGGAATTTGCCTGATATCCTGGTTTTCTAGATAAATCACCCCACTTGTTGGTTCGCTCAGTCGGTTCAACAGCCGCAGCAGCGAAGACTTGCCAGCACCCGATGGGCCAATCAGGCAAATGCGATCGCCTCTGAACCCCTCAAACGAAATATTGCTCAACAAATACTGCGAACCCAAGGATGCCGCCAGACTGATTTGATCGACACGTAGTTGGGGAATTTGTGTAGTTACCAAAACTCTCTCCTTTATAGGAGGATTCTCATCCTCCGGAAAAACTACTAGCTTTACCTTCTAGCATTAAGTACATTGTATTTTCGAGTTGGACGAGTCGTTGCCTGTAACTCATGTGTTCAGAAGCATCTTCAAAAAAAACAAATAAAAACTTATCTTCTTTTTTTTCTTGTTTTTGGGAATCTTCACTCATTACGTAAAAATTAATAAATTCAGGTCTATTAGGATTAGCAGACCTGGCAATTCCTTTGATTTCCAAATTATTTAATTCTTGATTAATGATTTTTTCAAAACCTTCTTCAAGTCCTATAAATTCAGGAAAAACATCTTCAGCCTTAATTCCAATTTTAAGAAATTCTGGATAGTCACAATAATCGGGTAATCCTGGAGATATATACTGAATAATAAATTGCTTATCGATAACTAGATATTCTATTGCCTTGGCTTGGAAAAAGTCTTTCATTATAGACAGGGAAGGCGAAATGATAGAATTGCTAGATTGCTTCAATATTTTGATAGGCTTTAATCGATAGCCTATACCATGAACAGTTTCAATAATTTCTTCAGAAAAATTAGCCTTTTTAAAGGCTTTTCTTAATCCTTTAATATGAGTCCTAATACTTCCAGGAGTAGGATATTTATCAATTTCCCAAATTTTGTCTATTATAAATTCGTAGCTTAAAACATGATTGGGATATTTCAAAAATAATAGTAATAAATTATATTCTTTTGGATATAAAGGAATAATTTCATTATTATAAGTTACTGTACATGATGCTGTATCAACCGAAATTTTACCGTAAGCTAGTATTTGAGTATTTAAATAAGGACTGATATAGTCTCTCTGGCAGAAATAATCCATAGTCTTCACCATTAAATTTTGATTGAAAAAACCTGTTAGAATCCAGATTAATCATATCCAATATTAGAATAAAGGCTGGATTGGAAATTATACTTCATGATAATTTTTACAGCATCTTAAAAAAAAGCACTTTAGCGTCAAGATTTTAACTATTAAAAGTGGGTAACTTATTTTTTAATACACAAAGCACCCTTAAACATCTTTTTTTGAATGAAGTAAGCCGACATAAATAAATTGATTGATATTATAGGGGCGGGTGGACGCGAAGAGCCAAGCCTTGTCACTATTTGATGTGATTCAAAACCCGCCCTCACAGTAAAGAACTGACTTAACTTCTCCGTTTCCCCAATTTTTCCATAAATCAGTCCTAGGGGAGGTGACTCAGATTACTCGGTGAAAATGTGGATGTGATTTCAGCAGAAATAAGGCGGCAGGGAAAAGGGCAACATTGAGAAGCTGATACAAGGTTAACTATAGTTTCCCCAACGCGATCGCTGTCCCAATTACCCATCCATCCGTCAGCAGCAGCAATAGTGTAAATCCCAGCAAAATTAGATACATCCAAGGCTGTGCCAAGGGGCGAACATCGGTTGTATCAATCTGAGTATGCTTTTCCACTAACTTAACTAACCGAGCAAATCCAACCACCCGCATTGGGAGTAAGTAAGCGTTCTGTGATGACTGGCTGATGAAGTAGTAAACTAGTCCTCCTTGACCTGTGGTTCGCATTTTCAAATCTTTGATATCTTTCCAAGGGAGTGACCAGCCCTTACGGAAGAAACGGGGTAACCAACGAGGATAGGCAACCTGAATTTTTTCCTCATCTACAATCACTCGTTCGCTCAACGCCCCAAAAAGCGCGATCGCACCTAACCCGATCCCCATCCACAACAATACTGGCGGGATGGGAGCGGAGGATGCTTGTGCTAAAAACGGGAGTGGAATAGTTAGCGCCACAAACAGCGCCATCAAAGTAATGCGAATGAGAGGAGAAATGGGAAAGATAGCAGGATTTTGCGGTTCAGATTCAGACTGTAGAAGATTTTGTGACACGGCTTGTAAACTTTTTGCTTGATTTTCGCTCTTACTTCACACTATTTGATATTTTTCCCTTTACTTGTGCTGGATCTGGGGTGGGAGCATTTGACACCTAAGGAGGGTTAATGAAAATCAATCTCTTCTGACTCCTGACTCCTGACTCGGAGACTCCTATTTTCAGGTTAGGTTGACTGTCTGGGTAAGAGTTCAGGATTAGAACAGCGTTGGAGTGCGATCGCAAAACATCACTGCGCTAAACTTAGCGAACCTAGAGCCATGCTGTTCGATCTCTGCCTTTTATTAGGCTCGTAGTTCGTGGTTAAATGTTGGGGGTTGTGCACTCGTAGTTTAGAGGTAAACCCCTCTTGTTATGGCACTCAGTTAATCTTCTGGTGTCCAGACGGTTTCACTTCCCTGTCCCCAGAAACCGTCATATTTAGTCACGCGGATATCGCCCAGAACCTTAGTTTGACAAGCTAAGCGGCGGTTAGCTGTGGGAGAATGGGGAGGAAGCGATCGCCTCGCCTTATCCTTCCAATTCGGTTCTGAGAGTTCACCTTCTACTGCAACGGCACAAGTACCACAGCTGCCAAGACCCATGCAGTTGATAAATTTGGCATTGCCGTTATAAAGTTCTACCCCTTGATCTAATAAAACTTTACGCAAATTGCTGCCTGGACTACATTCCAATGTCTTTCCCTGAGCTTTTACTTTAGGCATAAACGGTTCACCCAAGTCGTTTACATTTCTTTTCTGTCCTTAGTTTACATTTCTTTACAATATCTCACGCGTCTACCTGCCCATGACCTCGCAAGCATCAAACCAAATCTGGATTTATGACACAACCTTACGGGATGGTTCCCAACGAGAAGGGCTTTCCCTGTCACTAGAAGACAAGCTGCGAATTGCCAGAGAACTTGACCAACTTGGAATACCCTTCATTGAGGGCGGATGGCCAGGGGCAAACCCCAAAGACGTGCAATTTTTCTGGCAAATCAAAGAAGAACCGCTAACTCAGGCAGAAATTGTGGCGTTTTGCTCAACTCGACGCCCCAATACAACAGCCGAGAACGACCCCATGCTGCAAGCACTCCTAACAGCCGGAACTCGCTGGGTAACGATTTTTGGGAAATCTTGGGATCTCCACGTTACAGAAGGTCTAAACACCACCCTGGAAGAAAACCTGGCAATGATTCAGGATACGATTGAGTATCTGAGGAGCCAGGGGCGTCAGGTCATTTACGATGCCGAACATTGGTTTGATGGGTACAAGCAAAATCCGGAATACGCCCTCAAAACCCTCTTTAGCGCACTTAACGCTGGTGCGGAATGGCTCGTTCTGTGCGACACAAATGGCGGCACCCTTCCTCATGAAATTGGTCAAGTTGTTAGAGATGTCGTTGAAGCGTTGAAAGTTGAAGGGCCTGAACAACTTACTAACCTGCAACCCTTATTAGGGATTCACACTCATAACGATTCAGACACCGCCGTTGCTAATGCTCTCGCTAGTGTGATAGAGGGTGTTCGCATGGTACAAGGAACCATTAACGGCTATGGCGAACGCTGCGGTAATGCCAATCTTTGCTCCCTGATTCCTAACTTGCAGCTAAAGCTGGGTTACTCTTGTATTGGGGACGAGCAACTGGCAAGACTAACCCAAGCTAGCCGTTTGATTAGTGAAGTGGTCAATCTCGCTCCCGATGACCATGCTCCCTTTGTGGGTCGGTCGGCGTTTGCTCACAAAGGCGGTATCCATGTTTCAGCCGTGGAACGCAACCCCCTCACTTACGAACACCTCATTCCAGAACAAGTAGGCAACCAACGCCGAATTGTAATTTCCGACCAATCGGGATTAAGCAACGTCTTGGCAAAAGCTCGTAGCTTCGGCCATGAACTTAACAAACAAGACCCCACCTGCCGTCAAATCTTAGAACGCCTCAAAGCGCTGGAAAGCGAAGGGTATCAATTCGAGGCAGCAGAAGCGAGTTTTGACTTGTTGATGCGTGAAGCATTGGGATATCGGCAGCAGTTTTTTGAGCTTAAAGGCTTTCAAGTACACTGTGATATGCTTCAAAGCATTGGTGGTGATTACAGCAATGCTCTTGCCACCATCAAAGTCGCTGTCAATGGCAAAGATATCCTAGAAGCAGCAGAAGGCAATGGGCCTGTTTCCGCACTCGATGTTGCCCTACGTAAAGCCCTTCAGAATTTTTATCCGGAAATCGCTCAGTTTCAATTAACGGACTATAAAGTCCGAATTCTTGATAGCGGTACGGGTACCTCAGCCAAGACGCGTGTACTGGTAGAGTCAAGCAAGGGTCAACAACGCTGGACGACTTTAGGTGTTTCTACCAATATTCTTGAGGCATCCTACCAAGCTGTAGTCGAGGGTATTGAGTACGGACTGCTATTGCAATCTTCAAGACAGTCTGAAAATCTGATGCCTGTTGGCGAAACGTCTAGAATTTGACCAAAACAATTTTGGATTTTAGATTTTGGATTTTGGATTAAGAAAAATTTATGGGTCTATGCTCCACTCAAATTTTTAAAATTGAGCATCTCAAATCAATCGCGGGTTCACGCCCCGATTGATTTCAATCCAAAATCGTAAATCCAAAATCTAAAATCGATTGACTACTTTTTCGGGGTATTCAACCTAGATTTGGGATGAATTCCGGCCCACTCTCAGTGGACTTTTTCTATTAGCCCGGAACTTGAGTTCCGGGCTGATTTAATGGCGAACCTAAGGATGGAAAGTCTTAACTATTGTGTAACCAAATCTTTCTCCTTGGCTTCCTCTGTGGCTTGAGGTTGATCCTGAGCCAGTTTTTTCCACTGTCTCGATTCTGCCCGCATATAGGCTACTTCTTGATCTAAACCAGGCAAGGTGGACAGAATCTCGACTAACTCATCAAATGCTTCGACTGTTACTACAGCAGCCTTCAACACCTCTTGATTTAGTCTGCCATACAATCCTTTAGCGAGTAATGCCAAAATATTTTGATGGCTTTCGACAACAATCTCCTTAGCTTTGACGCGATCGGGGTTAATTCCCCATTTCAAAATCTTTAACAATGCCTCAGGAGATGCCTTAGCACAAATAGAACTGGTGATTTCCCTTACAGCTTCTGCCAAATATAGCTTCAGTTGAGCTTCGGGTAAATCGAGATCAGCAACTAGCGCTTTTAGGGCAGCAATATGCTTGTCCAATACCTCAATCGAAAATGGAGCAAGTTCTGCAATAATCATGTCCCCAGAGGGGTCATTGGTGCGGTAAGGGTCTTCTAGCGTATTAATGAGCAAGTGAATTTCTGTAGGCTTGCTGTAGTCAAATTGACCCAGGAAGAAGGGTTCTTCATATCCAGGCTGCAATCCTTGGAAGTAAATGGGTAACTCTTTGCCAGACTGAAGAATTTTGTAGAGAATCATCTCTAGTGTTTCCGCCGGCCAACCTAAAGTCGTAACGGTGAAAAATTTCAGTTGATCTGATTTAGAGAAATTTAGGGCATTCAGCAGCAGGTGACGAGCTTCGCTTAGATTCTGAGCGGTTAGATAGCGATGGGGAGCATGAACGTTAACAACAGGCCCAACTTTGATTTTCTCATCGATTTGATGAGAAACCAAACTGTTATCCAGGGTATGGGTAAAGCGCACCATCGAATAGGTCACTTTCCCCTCTTTTACCGCTTTAGCAAATTGCCACTCTGAAACTTTCTTGGAAGCCGCGTACACTTCAGCAGTAAAATATCTGGATGCTTTCCCCGTTGAAGAGAAGACGCATTGCTCGACACCGTAATGTTCGCAGAGTTTGATAATATTTTCTGCCCCTAAAAGGCTAGTTGAAATCGTTTCTCTGACTAATTTTTCTGCTAGTCCTGGCTGACGTTGAGCGGCTAAGTGAAAGACAAGTTCTGGTTTTTCTACATCAAATATATAGTTGAGAGCCTCATAATTGCGAACATCAGCGGCATAGCGGGTGACTGATTCCTCTTTTTCTGCAATGGGTTTGGGGTCTAAAGAGTAGCCGCATCGGGCGTTATCCACCGAAATGACATGCTTGGCACCAAATTCAATCAGCTTTTTGACTAAGTCGCTACCAACACATCCCTCTCCACCCGTGACCAGCGCCACTTTTCCTTTTAGTTTTTCGCTAACTTCAGAGGTATAGAGGTGAATTGTGCGATCGCGAACATCCGAAAACGGATCTTCTTGCAGTTGTCCCTCTGCCTTATATGCTTCGATTAGATCTACAGTTAGGGTTCGTAATTGGGCGAGAACTTCAGGCTCATGGGGTTCTGGCGAACCCGGTGGCACTAATTCTTGTATACGCTTAATTACCTCAGCTTTTCTGGTCATAGGCACCACTGCTAAGTTAGATTCCGGCGTCACTTTTATTAGCTCCTGTAAGTTAGTAAAAAAAACTGATATCTCTAAATTAAGCTACCCAAGATAGCCCCTGAGCAACAAAATTGAATACATCATAATACACCCTTCTCAAAACGGCTATTTATTAGAGGTTACTTTTACGGTTTTTTCATATATTTTCATCTTTGTTCGGGAAACTATAAAGCTTAGATGAAGGCAAAAAAGCTTCAATCGTTTTTTCTAGCATTCTCAATTTTTCTGGTTTTTTAAATTTTCAAAAATTGCAAAAACTATTTAGGTGTATTGATAGATTATGGGCTATCTGCTGGTTAGTAGCTTTCTAGACTAAAGCTCACAGATAAAGAGGGAAAAATACAATCGACTGGATTAATCTGTCAGCTTCAATACTTAGGGATAGGAGTTCACAATAGTAATTTTCATTCCTATTCGCGCCCAGAACGTTGTGAACGCAGCCCATGGTGCATAACGCCTGAAAATAGACGCTCCTGAGACGGAGAGATTAAGCGGATTTTTATCGCAACTTTCGTGAACCCAAGTTCATGGGCGTCTAATCGGAAGATAGAAGCTCCAAGCCAGAACAGAGATAAGTTCATTTCGCGAGTTGTGTAAAATCGCGTTCATGTTGCCTGAGTTGAGTATCTAACCTAGCTCAGATTAGCCAGATTGAATAATCATTTTTCTATCTGGTTATAGTTAAGGGTGAAACTTGAGCGGTGATGGGGAGCGACTCCCCGCTGGTAGATATGGCTAAATACAAGGGATTAACCTAGGGAACGAGCTGTTCCAACGAATAAACAATGGCCCTGAAAAATCAGTCGTAAAGGATAGGCTTTACGCCATTGAAACACATATCTGTGCGGATTGACTTCCGTAGCACACCTGATTTTTTCTATAACTTGCCCAATGAGCTTTCTATCTTCAGTCCCATTCACTGGAGTCGCTATTCACCCTATCATAAGCCGTATCACTATTGATGGGTTCTATCGCATGGGTATTAAATTTAGGCACTATCCCTAAAGGAATAGGGAGTGTAAGGCACTTTGCCGAACCAAGAATCTCACGCACTCAGAGGCGTGCGACTGTTAAAGCCATAACTATAATAACGATTAGCTTTTAAAATGCAAATGTTCTGTAGAACCTCCGCACAACTCGAATCCGCTCCGAGGCCAAGCCGCAGTGATTCGTAACCGATGGTAGTAATTACCGTACAGCCTGCTCAAAACACTTGCACTTCGGGTTCTAGATGCGCTAAAAGTGTATATGACTGCTTCTTCGCCGTGCAGAACTCTACGAACCGGCGCAATACAAAAAATCGGGAAGCATTTTAGTTGAAGGATTTGCAAAAGTTATTTGAAATTATTTGAGAGTATGACTCAGCAAGTTACTCACCCAATGGTGAAGTTACAGCGTCAGGTGCATTCACTGGTGGAATCAAAGATAATTAAGCCAAACGATAGCCTTTGGAAAATTGCTCTCCTGTATGGAGATGAATGGTCTTACTGGAAGAAAGAACTTCTGGAATTTGGATTCACCATGCAAGATCCAATCGGCGACTTACTGGCTGTGGAAGCTTGGGACGATGAGTAAACGCATGGCGGCTCCCTTAGCTGATGGGTGACTTTATCCCTCGAACTCCCTCAAAGGGAGTTCTGGATAACAGTGAACCTCTAATATCAAGCTTAGGGGAAGTGACAAGCCGCTAAAGCGTTCGCTAGTTCTGTGGCTGTTTGGTAGCGATCGCGAACTTTGGGTTCACATACCCGCTCAATCACTTCCCGCAATTGGGGAGTAATAGTGGGTACATTCGATACCTCAAAGCCATATCCAGAACCACGCCTTCGGTAATACTTAAGCGGTGTTTCACCTGTGAGCAGAAAAATTAATGTCGGGCCAATGGCATAAAGATCGGATTGCGTAACTGGAGTTCCTCGATCTTGCTCCGGTGCACTATAACCTTCTGCGCCAATGCGAGTTCCTGGTACTGTCCCAATTTCTTTGACAGCGCCAAAATCGAGCACCACAATCCGATTATCCCGATGCCGCGCCATTAAATTAGCGGGTTTAATATCCCGGTGAATCAGTGGTGGATCACACGAGTGAATGTAACCAAGGACATCACAGGTTTGAATCATCCACTCAATAGCCTGTCGCGGTGTGACAGGTCCAAAGTGCAGGACACGCTGTTCTAAATCCTGACCATGGATTAATTCCATTGCCAGATATTTTTTACCGCCTTCGACAAAGAAGTCATAATACTGGGGAATCCCTAGATGCGTTAACGTCTTCAGGGTACGAGCCTCTCGTTCAAAGAGTTCTTGGGCTTTGGAAACTTGCGCCATATCGGCATTCATTTCCTTAAGGACTAGCAATTTAGGTTGTCCGTAGCGGCTTCCCTCTTTGTCCCAAGCCAGATAGGTAGTACCCATACCTCCTTGCCCCAACGTTCGCAAAACTTGATATTGGCGAATGGAGCGCTGTATGGGTACCAAGGGTTGACCGCAATGAATACAGAACAAGTTGGTACTCGGATTGCCTTGGTGGGTACATCCTTGGCTCTCTTGAACGGGTAGGGCTAGTTTCTGAGGTTGATGAATTGTCTCCTCAAGTTGGAATTTCAGGAGGGGTCCTTCTCGTGCCAGTTGGATTAAGGCGTCATCGTGTACGACTCCGCGTGATACTAGTACACCATTGATAAACGTGCCATTTGTTCCCTGATTAATGATTTGCCACAAATTCCCCGATGGAGAAGGACTCGCCCTTAGTTCCAAGTGATGTCGTGAAACTAAAGGGTCGTCTAGGATAATGTCATTATCAGGAGAGCGACCAATCCGAATGGTTGATTGGCTCTGGAAATGCCACTGTTGCAGGGGGGTGGATGCCTGAGGATGTAAAAGGGTCAGTTTGACCATAAGTGAGTCAAAAAAGGCAGCAGTAAGGAATATTGTTGAGGAGTTGCCTTTTGCTTTATTTAGAGGAATTGCTGTTGCTCAAAGTTTGGCCGCACCTTCACTCGGATAAGGATAGCAGTAATATTGTCATGACCATTCTGTTCATTAGCCAGCTCGATTAACTGTAGAATACCTTGATCGAGATTGGCACGGGAACTGAGTAAGGGGGCAAGATGAGTCTGCCAGCGATTCTCGATCAGCTCATTATCAGATAGGCCATCCGAACACATGACAAATAAAGTATCTTCATTTAGTTCAAAAAATTGAATATCAGGATTAACGAACTGTTCGTTACGCGGGCCTAAAGCTTGAGTGAGCTGGTAGGCATCGGGGCGAGAGTAGGCAATCTCTCGAGGCACCCCGCGATTGGCTTCGCGTTGCCCTACCTCATGATCCATCGTAAGTTGCTCTAAGCCCCGCTTGCGAGTCAGGCGATAGGCACGGCTATCACCCACATGAGCAACCACGGCATTTGTATTGTGAATTAACATCATGGCAAGAGTTGTGCCCATGCGACTGTTTCCAGAGCGGGCGTTTTTTTGGTTGACTTCGTAAATCGCCTGATTGGCTAGATGCACCGCTTCACGAACTGTTCCTTCGCTGGGCAAGCGATCATCCTGCCAATGCTCTTGAAAGTAGCGCTTGAGCGTCTCAACCGCCATGCTGCTGGCAACTTCTCCTGCTGCATGTCCCCCCATGCCGTCACACAGAATGTAAAGACCGCGAGCTTGAACAGCTCGTCCCATGGGAGTTTCCAGCTTTTTGACCAAGGTTTGGATGCAAAAAGAATCTTCATTATGCTCCCGTTGATGACCAATATCCGTACAACCGGCATCATCCAGACTGAGTAGCTGCATGGGCAAAATGACGGTGGGAAGATCTGGGTCATCTGTGCCACCGCCAGCTTCATAAGCATGTCTTGAGGTAACTTCTGTCACTTGGTCTTCTAGGGGAATGGGGAGTTGATCATCGGATACGGATGATGCTTGGTGTTCGTGTTCTTGGAGTT
>JBFLZA010000273.1:0-11297 GCA_040756535.1 Cyanobacteriota bacterium | reverse complement strand
TGTCAATTTATCAGAGAACTCTACCGAGAATTTAATATTTACTCCATATCAGCTTCTAGATTAATCAACTCCAATGCTAGTAAACGTGGGAGAATTTCTGAAGTGTTAATTACTTCCTACTAGAGATTATTGTTAGCCCAAGTGATAAAACGAGTTAAGTTGTGAACAGCCAGCAAATTGGGATTATAAGCAACTTGCTTGGTTAGCCAAGCGATAGCTCCTTTTTTCATTCCTTCTCCGTCAATCAGCACAACTGTAGGAGAAGGGTAGCAACTTTGTATATTCAAATTGAGGTAAGGCAGTTTTTCATCAACTGACCCCCCAGCTTGTTGCCATTTGCACTCGACGATAAAACCATTGGGGATTGTCACAGAATTAAAAATATAAAAATCTACGTAAATAGCTGTGCCATAAATTCCTGAACCGATATAAACCTGTTTTGCATATCGTTTGGGTGGCTCATTAGAGTAAATCAGCCAGTCGCGTCGTCGTTTCTTCGGCAAGTCTCGGCAAATTTCAGTATATCCATGTACTTGTAGAATGCCTTCTACCGTTTTTTCTAAGACACTGCCAGAAACAACGGCTCTACCACCTTGACTCATTGTTTTTTCTGACCGAGACGGCGCATCATACTAAGTTGCGTTCAAACATAATACTTTGGTTGAGACAGACACTCCAGTCGCGGGACTATTCCTGGCGCTCCAGAGAATGCTTTACGGATGAATGCAACTCGCTATCACTAACAAAAGATTACCTCTAGTAGTACTCTTTTCTCTAGTTTTCGGTCTTCTCGTACAAGTAGTGGTAAAAAGAATAAGAAACTTTATGATTTCAGCCCTCAAATATAGTATTTCTGTACTATTTAGGGTCAGATCAAAAAAACGCGATCGCTCCAGCCCGTACAATGCCGACAACCCAATCTATAGCCAGAGCGATTGCGTCAAAACCAACCCAAGCTAGGTGCGAAGTTAGGAGTGTAGTCCCAGCCAAAATCAACTAGGGAGCTTGGTACTCAGACAGTAGCTAACTTGCCAAAATTGACTCGAAAAAGAGTGCCGTCAGTTAGACGATTCCTAGTTGTAGAGAGAGCCAAGAGAACATTGGTTATCAACCCTCATAAATTTCCTCTAGTTTTTGAAACTTCTTTAAAGAGCGATTCATCAAAAAGAGCATACGGATTATTCCCACAGGAGCTAAAAGGGGAAAGGTCAACAGTAAGGTAGCTGTCAAAATCAAGTAAGGGAAGATGTCACCAATAGCAATCAATAACAAGAAACTTCTTAATCCTTCCTGCAATTCCATCGATTCTGGTGCATACTCTTTTAGAGCAATATTATCAATGCTCAGTTTCGCAGGTAAAACCGTAGAACAAGCTTTATTAGACATAGATTTCAATCCCGACTTAAAAACTGTTGATTTGGCGCTCACTGCCTGAACCACGAGAACTAACACAAGTAGTCTCGCTATTGCGCTAAATATCTGTGGTTAGGCGTCTGTTGCAGCAGGGCTTATAAAGCTTAACGGTAGTAACTGTCTCTCCTTTAACAAGGAAATTATGGCAACATTTCCTACTACCGCTAAGATTTTTTAATCTTTTGCATGGCTAAATTGTCAGACTTAGCCTTGCTGTTATTTTTGAGGGTGATTGAGGTAGAACATTCTCATTTGGGCAGTAAACGTTCTAGTTCATTCTTATTTCTTTTGACAAAAAGCAAACGTTTATGCATTGCCATTCTCCTTATTAGGAAACCACACTTTAGTAAATGGCAAAGCAACCCTGATTAAGGAAAAATGCTTCTCAAGCTTAGTGAAATCAGGCTTTTCTCTTGATTAGCACTCAAAAGCTGTCTGTTTTATTAATAAGGTTATTAACATGGCTCTAGCACCCCTAGAGTCATATTCCGGTTATTAGATTGACCTTATTAATTATCCAGTTATCGGCAAAGGAATCTTTTAGTAAGCTTACAGCGTATACGCTTGCTCAGTAAAGCCTTTGGTTAAATTGTAATGTTGTTCAGAAGTAGGCAGTAGGTTATGTGATACATCGTAATACGATGTCATGCATGATAACCTGCCTCAGGCTTCAGTGCGTCAGTAAATTTACTGAAAAATAACCTTGATGAGTAAGTAGTATTATACGACTAATTGAAGTTCCCAATAATATATATTTTTGATAAGTTCAAAAATTTTTTTGAAAGATAAGCTGTTGTAGAAATCGAGCTTTAGCAATGCGGCTGAGTGACATAGGCTTTGTGCCTGAGGTCGTTTCAGTGTTTCCTGAATGGCGTGAACCCTCCCCACTTGAATCGACTCTAACAAGTGGGGCTTGCGCGTCGTCATTCTGGGTCAAAGCAGTATATTTGTACTGCTTTGCTTTTACTGATTCTTATCCTCACCTTGAGCGCCTAAAAATCGCTTGTGCCTCTGGTGAGCCTACAAAACGCCAATGCCAAGGTTCATAACGGACTCCTTGAGGATTATTTTCAGGGAAAGACAACTCGAAACCAAACTCGTTGGCATGAAGACTTAACCATCGGAATGCATCAGTTTTAGCAAAATCAAAGGTAAGGTCTTGTTGGGGAAAATGACCATCTGCTAAATCAAGAGCATAGCCGGTTTGATGCTCGCTGTACCCTGGTGGAGGGCTTAGTTTAGCAGCTTCTTCTGGTGAACTCTTTTGTTGAATCTGAGCTTTGAATAGTTTTTCTTGCTCAGCAATACTACGAAAGCCTGTTACTGGAATAATCCATACTCCCTCCTGCCGTGCCGCATAGATTAGCTTTGTCAGCGCGACGCCAGCGTCTGGAGCTAGTCGCTCGAAGCTTTGACTCTCAGGCTGACCATAACTACCAATCACCATCATTTTATTTGGATTCCCTTCCGGATAAAGAAAATATCCAAATTTGGGTTTACCTGCTGTTACTCGTTGAATTTCTTGGTCTGAAAAAATTCCGTTATTAGCCGTTGAAACGGTCTTAGGAGCAGGTGCTATTAAGGCTTGACTACTCCGTTGGCTAATACTTACAGCGGGCGTAATAGAAGATTTTGCTGATCGCTGCATCAAAAATTGTGTTGCCGTATTGATGTTGATGGCTATTCCCAATACCATCAAAGTGACAGGTATAACTACACCCCAACGAAGCCGTCGTAACTTCTTTTTGAAAACCTTCATATTACAAACCTAAGATCTCTTTCTTTTGATAGATTCTATTGTATTATCCATTAAGCTAAATGGGTACTTATAAAATACTTAGTTTCGCTGTTTTTGTCACTTTTTTAAGAGAATAATGAGCTTCGTATTCTTGTAAGCAACTGTTGCTATCCCACTCTATTTTTTATACAAAAGCAAAAAATAATAGAAACAAAAAATTGCTTAAAATTATCTACAAAAATTGGCGAAATAAGAAATTTTTAACTGTAGTATGGGGAATACTTTTATGACAAACAATATTTTGTAATATTTTGTTAAGCGGTTTGGGGTTTCACTTCTCTCATTTGTTGCTGCAAGAAGCCCTTTAACTCAAGAAAATTCAGTAGACAAAAACTTTTGCGATCGCTTACAGCACCAGCGTTAGCGTTTGCGATCTTCGTAGCGAGACGAAGTCCAGCAGGGTGCGTTAGCGAAGCGGCACGAAGTGCAGCAGCAAAGCGATAGCGTTAGCGGTAGCGACGTTAGGAGCGTCGGCGCGACGCTAGCTGAGCGCACTGGATCAGCATAAATTACATAGGCTTTTCGCTTGAGGTCGTTTTAGTGTTTCCTGGATAGCGCCAAAAGAGTACAATTGTACCAAAACAGGCGGCAGTGTCCTCTCGACTGCCCTGAAATTAGCCATTTTGTGATACAGAAGATCAGGAAATATGTGTGGAAGATTTAGTCAGCGTCAATCAGCAGAAGCGATCGCTCAGGCCTTTCAAATCGTTGAAGTTCCTCCCCTGACACCTCGGTACAACATTGCACCTACTCAGCCTGTAGCGACGGTTGTACGAACTCCCAAACACGAGGGCAGACAGTTCAAAATGTTGCATTGGGGATTGATTCCCAGTTGGGCAAAAGACCCAAAAATCGGTTCAAAGCTAATCAATGCTAGGGCCGAAACGGTAGCCGAGAAACCAGCTTTTAGAAGCGCATTCCGGCAACGGCGCTGTTTGGTAGTGGCCGATGGTTTTTATGAGTGGCAGCAACAGGAGAACAAAAAACAAAAACAGCCATATTATTTTCGTCTTAAGGAAGAGTCTCCGTTTGCCTTTGCTGGCTTGTGGGAGCGTTGGGAAGATACCAATGGCGAGGAAATTGAGTCTTGTACGTTCCTGACGACAGAAGCAAATGAGTTAATGGGCCCTATCCACAACCGAATGCCAGTCATTCTTGACCCAAAAGATTACGAGTTATGGCTCGATCCAGAAGTTAAAAAACCGGAGTTGTTGCAACCTCTATTACGTCCTTATCCCCCTGAAGAGATGACAGCATATCCGGTGAGTAAGCTGGTAAATAAACCAACGAATGATAGTGCGGACTGTATCAACAGCATATAAGCTTTTTGTCAAGTTGGTTGATAAGTTTTCTCCGGTTGAGTGAGCCTTTGTGTTTATCCTGAACTGCTATAGCGCCACTGAAAGACCCACTGAGAAGTAAAGCTAATGGTGGCTTAGTTGACTGTCCGGATTTACTGTTGGATTAGCCGTAGAGGTAATCGTTATAGCACCCAGATTAGCTCATTTCGCTAATACCTGAAAATAGATGTGCCCTATCGTTTGGGGTGTGGCAGTTGCTGGGTTCATCTTTTTGACTTTTTGAATTCTTACCAGTGACATTGGGGCCAACCCCAATCAGTGCATACATGCCTCAGCTAAGTGACTATTTAAGTGGCTTCATCACATGGAACTAACAGTATTTTTGGTAATTGTCGCATTCATCGCCATTACAAGTTTCTTGCTTTTAAGTTACAAAGCACGGCGGCGCACCTCCCCTTCGGCATTACCTAGACGCTCTCACCAGGGAAGTCTAGCCAATGAGCAACGCCAGAATTGGCACTCTCAACAGGCAAGTTCAATAAACAAGGGGAGAGTGAGCAATCCATCCCAGAACGTCAATCCAACAGATGAGCGCACCCACCTGAGGCATCCCCAACAGGGAAATTCAGCAGACGAGATCACTCAAGCTGGGTCTTCCCAGAAGGGAAATTCAACAGACGAGCGTACCCACCTCAGGCGTCCCTCGAAGGGAAATCCAACAGACGAACGCACTCACATAAAGCATCCTCCGAAGGGGAATTCAGGAGACGAACCCACTCAGATGGGGCGCAAGCGAAACAACCCAGTGCAACCAGACGATGATCGTACAATATTTTGAAAACCTTCCCTGCGTTGCCCTTACTCTAACAACGTGAGGTTTCTCGGCACACAGCTAAATTAAATTCGATGAGACTTACCCTACTCAGTGGCTTGAGTGACATCCTCCTGCGCTAAATCGAAGATTATAGCGCAGGCTTCCAAACCTCACGATTTGGCATTCCTAGTTTTTCTCTTACGAGATTGCGCCTCTGACCTAGATGGAGTTTCCTCCACCCCCGGCAGACCGACTGCATAGGCGTTTTCTATTCCCCAGAGTCCCTGGGTACTCAAATTATCTAAACCGCGCAATCTGATTACTTCTGATGCTGCATGATCTCTATCTGTTTCGTATCCACAAACATCACACTTATGCACTCTACGGATGAGTTCTTTCTTGCCCGTATGTGTTCCACACTTAGGACAGGTTTGAGACGTGCCATCTGGGTTGACACGGGCAAAGTAGACTTGATGTTTCTTGGCTACCCATTCCAACAAATTGAGAAACTGACTAAAAGCCGCATCCAGGGTATGTTTTCTCAACATCCCTCTAGACATCGCCTTCAAGTTCAAATCCTCAACAAATACCATTCCGATACCATCTTTAGTACACAGATGGTTAGCCAGTTTGAACTGCCAATCTTTCCGAACGCTTGCGATGTGGTTGTGAAATCTGGCAACCTTGATTCGAGCCTTTTCGCGGTTTTTAGAACCTTTATTCGTTCTGCTCAAGTTGCGTTGCAGCAATTCCAGCTTGCGGTACAACTCGGTCAGGAATCGGGGTCTAGCAATGAACTCTCGATCAGAGGTTGTCAAAAACTTCTCCAGCCCCAAATCGATACCCAGTGCATCCCCATGAGGTTGGGCATCAGCTATCGCCACATCAGACTCTATCGTAACAACGACCTCCCACCTATCCGCTTTCCTCAATATCCGTGCTTGCTTGACCACAAATCCTTCTGGAATGGGTCGATGCAAGTTGATGGGCATTTTCCCGACTTTAGGAAACGTCATTTGCCACCCAGTAATCGGGTTGGTTTTGAACTGAGGAAACAGCATGGACTTGATGCCGCCAAACTTCTTGAAGCGTGGAAAACCAAACCCTCTCTCTTGGAAATAGTTCCAAGCCTCATGCAATCTACGAATGGTAGTTTGCAAAACTTGAGAGGGGGCTTCACCCAATTCAGGGAATTGTTTTTTCGCTTTGGGAAGTGCGTTTTGCTGGATATAATAGGTGGGAAATGGTTTGTCGGTTGGGACAATATACTCTCGTTCCAGCGAACAATAATCCAAACTACATTTACGCGAATTCACCCAATCCTTGATTTCTCGCAAAGCATAGTTGTACACCTTGCGAGATATTTCCAGCCAATGCAGCATTGTCTGCTCTTGGCTGGCATTGGGATAAATTCGGTAGCGGTAGTTCATGATAAGTGTCATACCAGTAATTCTAACACGGGAATACCGAACTATAAACCTATATCTATTGCTAATTCCCAGGGGTATTGAACCCCTGGGAATTAGCTTCGGGAGTGGCTGTATCCACCGCTAAAATATTGGGTGCAACAACTACATTATTTTAAATCGCCCTCATTTATAGGGGGGATTTATCCACCCCCAAACCCCCATTAGTTATACACTTCACGCTCGAACAATTCAGTAAAAATCTGGAATTGCAGCAGATATGATCAAGCTCCTAATCATTGATGACCAAACAGGCGAATCCCAAGAAGCAAGCCTGACACCAGAAGCTTTAATTCAAGGTGGAGGTCTGATTGGCCGACACCCTAGTTGTGATATTGTTCTGGATAGCCCTGAGGTAAGTCGGGTGCATGGTAGGATTGTGTACCGACAAGAACAGTATTACTTTGCCGATCTTGGTAGTACTGGTGGCTCCTTCGTAAACAAGCAAGAAGCTTCTACCAATGAGAACTTCCTTCTGAAGCCGAATGATGTTATTCGCATCGGTGGATTTATCCTCTTGGTACAAGAGGTGAAGGTGAATGGAAATAGCACGGTGTACCAGCCTGAGAAGACTTCCGTTGTGAATGTAGAGTCAGCGCAGATCGGGCAGTTGATCTTTACAGCAGAGGAACTGAAAGATCAGGGACTACTTAATCCAACTACTTCTGAGTTTGTTTTTCAGGGCAAGCTACTAGTAGAAGGTTTATCGCTCTCTCAACGCTTCCGCCAAAAGGCGATCGATTTTTGTCAAGCAGAACTGGATGTCGGTAGATTTTGCTTATTGGTGGAACACACCGACCTTGTAACCGTTTGGCAGGAAAAGCAGGTAGAACAAGCTGAATGCTAATTGGCGAGTGAGACAGGAATATGCGATCGCTTGACGTTCTAAGGCTGAATTCGAGGCAGGGAAAAATCCATAAACTCTAGTAGTTCTCAACCCTTGTGCAATACAGATTTTTTGTAGAGATTTGTCAGGGCACGGAAGCCTGATGCCCTACTGTATTTTATGCAAACGAGAACTGCTATCGTATAATTTTTAATTGGGTCTGAAAGCGGTAACCTATAGCAGTCCTAGATGTAAGGTAAGAAAAATTAACCCCAGATGTACATAGATGCACACGAGATTTATGACGAAGTTTTTACAAGTCATTGAGGATAGCTATACAGCTTTTAGTCGTTGACTTCTGTGTTACTACTGTGTAGTCTATGCTACCGATATTATCAATTCTTCTTAGTTTGATAAACCCGTACTAATCGGTCAATCCCTTTGAAACGGTGCTCTCCCATCTCCTCCCAATCTTGCTTTTGCGTAAGCATTTTATAGGTCGCTTCACTCACAACACAGGAACCGGGGGGACAGATAGATTCCATGCGAGAGGCTAGATTAATTGTCCCGCCCAAGGCTGTATAGTCTACCCTTTGGGAGCTCCCTACGTCTCCAACCACCGCTTTTCCACTATTAACGGCAATTCGCAATTGAATCGTTTCGCCCAAAGCCTGATTAATATTTAGCTTTTTCAGACGAGTCAGCATTCCTGTAGCGGCAGCAACAGCTCGGTCGGCATGATCTTTTTGAGGGTCAGGAGCGCCAAAAAAGGCCATGACGCAGTCTCCAATATATTTATCCAGAGTCCCGCCAACGGCAAAAACTTCTTGCAGCATTTCCTCAAATAACGTATTGAGTAACTCGGCAATCTGCACTGGACTTAACCGTTCTGAAAGGGCAGTAAAGCCGACAATATCTGCAAACAGGATGCTGATCTCACCTTCTGTAGGAGGTAGGCGACCATTTGGCAAGGCTCCTAAAGCAATCAACTGCTGGACGACTGCTGGAGAATGATAGCGCTCTAGTCGTTGTCGAATGGCTTCTTCGCTTCTGAGTTTTTGTGCCAACAACCAGCGTTGCACGCTAGAAGCCACGATATTGGCTAATGTCGAAAAAAAGCTGAGGTCTTCCTGCCCTTGCTCAGTCCAGTGGATTGAAGAATGAGAGGCATCAGCATACAGAACGCCGACAACTTTATTTTCATCCCAGAGAGGAACAGCCATGGCACTCTTGATGCCTTTGATTAAAATACTCTGTTGCCCCTCAAAACGCTGATCCATCTGGGCATCAGCCGATTGAATCGCTACTTTTTCCGTAAATACCTTTTGACAAATGCTGCGGCTAATCCAACTGCCATCAGCAGCTAAATTTTGCTGTTGAGCCATGTTTCGCCCCCCTGCATTGAGCAATTCAAGTTGACCTGAACCCGTGACATCAACTAACAAGGCTAAACGCTCAATACTCTGAAGGTAACGGAAAACAACGTCCTGCACCCGCGAGAAAATCGCTTCTATTGATTCAGCCGCGCTCAAACTCTTGGCTATGTCTAGTAGGTCTATGAGGCGGGCAATGGCTTTTTCTTTGCTGGCATCCTTATTGGGGTTATCAGCCTGTATCCATTGTTGTTGTAACTCTTTGACATTACGCAGGATCGTTGTGCCTCTTTCTAAGGGCTGCCCTTGGTTCGGATTGGGTTGAGGTGGAGTTGTTAAGACAACAGTAAGAGCAATATCCCCTAGCCAAAGAATGTCTCCATGCTTCACGGGTTGAGGCGAAGTTACAGGATGTTCATTCAATCGCGTTCCATTTTTGCTGCCTTGATCTTCAATTGCCCACCCCCCTGAAGCTATCTTGAGAATGCGGGCATGGCAGCGGGAAATGCCATCGAAGGGTAAGTGCAAGTCACATTCGGGCAATCGACCGATTGTAAATTCATCCCGATTGACTGTAATTGTTTTTTCCGTATTTCCCTGTCGCAGGCAAAGTTTCAGTTCAGCCATAAAAAATTTGATACCTCTAACGCGATCGCGGCTGCCAAAAAGTAACGCGAAGGTCAGCCGACACTACACGCTACACTTCACGAACGGTTCGCTAACATTGCGCCGATGCTTGCTAACGCTCGTGCGCGATATGCCGCTACGCGGAAGATAGCAGTTGCTACCCTTGCCCACTGATGTTGGCGCTACTAAACAAGCGATGGAAACGCTAATCCTAGCACCAACGCGATATGTACAAATTTCTCTATGGAAATGGGCAGCTTTACATCCAATCTTTCTTCCCTATTTGCTTACATCCGGAAAGACCAAGCTGTTTCTAGAAAAATGCTATGAGTTCACGGTTTACCATAGGGAAGCGAGCAATGATCGGCAACTTACTAGACCAGCGTTACCAGGTGGTTGAAGTACTCGGCCAAGGCGGATTTGGTCATACTTACACCGCTAAAGACACTCGCCGACCAGGCAACCCCACTTGCGTTGTCAAACTCCTCAGACCTGCGATTAGCGACCCCGATTTTTTACAGACTGCTAGACGGCTATTCAATAGCGAAGCCGAAACGTTGGAAAAGCTGGGCAATCATGACCAGATTCCCCGGTTGTTAGCTTACTTTGAGGAAAAAGAAGAGTTTTACTTGGTGCAGGAGTTCATCGATGGCCATCCACTGAGTGCGGAACTGTCACCCGGTCAGCGATGGAGTGAAAGCCAGGTGATTCAATTTTTGCAAGAAGTATTGTCCATTTTGGAATTTGTCCATGGTAATGGAGTTATCCATCGCGACCTTAAACCTGACAATTTAATCCGTCGCTCTGTAGACAATAAGTTGGTCTTGGTTGATTTTGGTGCCGTTAAGCAGGTCAAAATGCAATCACTCGTTGCTCTAGAACCGATGAAAGCTCTAGAACCGATAGAACAGACGGTGGCGATCGGTACTCCAGGCTATATGCCTAGCGAACAAGGTCAAGGTAGGCCGCGTCCTAGCAGTGATATCTACGCTCTCGGTATGATTGGCATTCAAGCTTTGACCGGCTTAAATCCCATGCATTTAGCAGAAGATATAGAAACTGGAGAAATTATCTGGCGACATCAGGCCCAAGTTAATGATGGGTTAGCCTTCATCTTAGACAAGATGGTGCGCCACTACTTTAAACACCGCTACCCGTCAGCAACCGAAGCCCTGCAAGCACTCGAAGCACTCACCAATCCCAACACCCCAAAGGATTGGGCGATGGCGTTGAGCCAAAAAGGGCGCTCTTATTTTAACAATGGTTATCAGTCTGCTAATCATGCAGTGCGATCGCTCCAAGGACTCGCTAAATCTTATATCTCGACCAATCACCAAAACTCTCTACCCGATCGCACAGTAACAATCTCTCCTGGTAAGCCATCTAGTTCACCTGTTGGATGGCAGTCACTACTGGCTTCTGTTACAAAATTTCACCCTAAAGCTCCATTGCTAATTGGGGCAGGTACCGCTACTGTTGCTATTGCTTTGACCATTTCTGCAATTCGCAAGCCACCATCACCCTCTGCGATCGCACAAAATCAATCGGGTACAGCACAAAATCAAACTGATATAAAACAAAATCAACCCGAAATAATAGCTGAAACGCCCAAACCTGCTGAGCCTACTCCCGTTCTGGCTCAACTCGATGAATCTAAACCGAATAAGCCACAATCTGAA
>JBFLZA010000272.1:0-11343 GCA_040756535.1 Cyanobacteriota bacterium | reverse complement strand
AGATCTTCTGTAGTCAGGTGTTCCCAAGGATTCAGCCCTTGATCGAGACAAAACTGATGCCAATCCGCAATACAATCAAACCACTGTTGCTCTGTTTCGAGATTGTCAGACGTTCCAATCAGAATCATTTTGTGCCTCCATGCGTATTTCAACCAAATACACGAACCGGAAAAAAGATCGAATCAACACTTCTTTCCCAGCGAATACAGGCCATGCTCCTGAGATACGGATTTTCCGTTTTTGTTTTTACTGAAACCAGGCGCTAAGCGTTACAGGAGCGCATACACAGGCTGAATTCCTCTTTTGCCGGGGCGGATACACGTAACTTTTTAACAAGTGGGAGTGATATCCCAGAATTTGAGACGACCCGAAAAGAGGAAAATCTAACCTAGAAGACCATAGCTTGTGCTGCCACAGGCTACACACACTTTGAAGCTAAACAGCCTCACTTCTCTAAAATAACACTTCTTTCCACAACCGTGTAGGAAGCCTACCATACTCAACGAATACGCCTTCAACTTTTTGATTCCGATATCCTGCTAGCAAGGGTTTCAGGCTACAAAAGATGTAATTTACGATATGCCCTAACCACCAATCAAAACAGTAGGACAGCCCCTGATAATTTTATTCGGTGGACCCACAGCCTCCACAATCGTGTCACCCATCCGGCAAGCTGGGAGATTGTTGATTAAAACCGTAGCGCTGCCGTCAATCACGACACCAGGCCCATGCGGAGGAACGGGAAGTGGAGTAGTACAGTTATGAATATCCGCACCTGCCGCACTAGTGGTAATTGTGCTGGTCATCGTTGCAGCTGCCGTTGCCTTCGTGGTTTCTTCAGCTAGCTTAGCCGCCGGAGCTCCCGGTGTACCAGCAGCAGCAAGCGTTGCCGCCTCAGCGGTTCTGATGGCGGTATCAGCAATTTGCTTCGCAGATTGTAAGGCGGCAGCGGACACCAAAGGTATACCTCGCCAAGCTGGCAAACCACCAATATAAACATTGATGCTACCAGGCCCTCCAGTTAAAACAGGGGGAAGAGGATGTGCGACAGAGTCGGTAATTCTCGCGGCGGGTCTGCCCATAAAAACCTCCTATAAATTATGAATTATGAATTGGGTTCGGTGTAGAGACGTTACGCGGAATGTCTTTAATTTTCATCATTACTCAAAGTCATTGGTAACTGGTAATGCTCACTATTGATATGACTTGCCTAATTAAGTTTAATCATGGCTCCTTTAATAGTGACGATGCCTGTAGCTTTAATATCGATTTGTGTGGCGTCTATCGTCAGTCGGGTTCCGGCTTTAATATTAATTTCTCCAGTCGGGCTGTTCATCGTAATGGATGCTAAACCCCTTTGACTGGTTTTAATTTCAATCTTCTTGCGTTGGTCATCTAAGCGAATATAGTGACCTTCTTTGGTTTTAATTTCCGCAAATTTTTCACTGTCATTGAGCTGGATTTGATGACCGTAAACGGTATCAATATAAACTCCTTTCTTACTAGTGCCTTTATCCTCTTCTACAAACTGGAGTTTGTGACCCGTTCGGGTTTTGAAGGTTCGCAAGCGCACTTTGCCGCCGACAACGCTGTCATGCACCTTCTCCGGCGGGGCATCTGTGCCATTCCAGACTCCTGCAATGACATAGGGGCGATGAATATCGCCATGTTCAAATGCCACTAGCACCTCATCATTAATCTCCGGTAGGCAGTCAAACCCTCGTCCCGGTCCTGCACCCGTTCCTAAAACCCTAGCCCAATAGCTAGCGTGAGCATCTTGACCTTCTTTGGGCGTCAGGGTGGGAAACCAAACTTTCACCCGCCCCCAGCCTTTGGGGTCTTTATTATCAGTAACGATACCGACCATGAGAGTCTGTCCGGGTTGGAAGCTGGTTTGAGGTGAGAGTGCCGTTAGGAGGTCTCCTCCCCGCAAACCTCGCACGCTGAACTCTGTGGTGTAGACGCGTTCGTGGAACAAGTGACGAGTTTCAGTAACGTAATACTTACCGCTATACTTGCCCATGTCTTTGAGTTCCACTACCCGTCCCGGTCGGATTTTTGGGTTCCCCTCTGCCCTTGCATCGGCATGGACAAATTCTCCACCCAACTCATCACACAAGGCTTGAGCCATTCGCTTGGCTTCATTCGCTGTAAATACAGGCTGATTCACCACCATCATCTTGGGTGTGGGTGGCTTCCCTTTAAAGCTCGTACTCGTCTTTGAACCTTTCCCTTTGTCTGTTTCAGTTAATACCTTCTCTGCATTCGCCGTCTCAACAATTGGCTGCTTCTTGCTGTAATCCCAACCCCTGACTTCGACTTCATTCACCTGTTCGGCACTGGTGACGCGGACGCGGAAACTATGCAAATCTGTCAACCACTCAAGTGCCAAGGATTGGTCTACTTTGGGTTTGCGAAAGTTCAGCTTGCCATCTTGGACAAACAGCTCAAAACCATTCCGGGCTGCTCGTTCCCGGAAAAATTGCATATTCGTTTGATTTTCCTGAAAAACGTACTCATGGGGACCACCACTAGAATCAACCGTACCAGTTGGTATCCCTACTTCTGCAGCAATCTTCTTGATAATGTCACTATCGGTCATATTCTGGAAGGAACGGTTGTAGCGTCCCCGATGCAAGCGATGGGAAACATCGTAACCGCGAATCACTACTGGTGCCTGGGATTCGCTGGTGAAGTGGGTTTCCATGGCGGTAATTTCCCCTTCCAGAAGGTAGCCTCGATCTTCCTGTTCAAACTCGCGGGCTTTTGTGGTGCTTGAACCAAAGCCGATTTTGATGGGTTTGCCGATCGCAAACAAGCCTTCGTGTCGCCAAGTTGCGTCCTCCGTCCGTCCGGGAAAGTAGTCATTTTTGATCACCAGCGTAAACATTCCTGGTAGATGGAGGCTCTCTTCTACAGAGATTTGGAGAATATCCTCCATCAAACTAGCAGGAGCTGGCTGTCCATCAATCTCTAAAATCGGCTCAGCTACATAAGTGACAGGCATGGCTACTTTGAGAATGCAGAATTAATGTATCCTTTAGCGATCGCAGAGGCTGGAGCTATCCTCCAAAGGTCGAATCAACTTCTTTTCCGTTTGTTTCGGGTATCAGAGGTGCGAGTTGTCTGGGTAGGCTGGTTCGTACTCATGCCAGGTTGAGAGGTGGATTCATCAATCTCTTCTAAGGTGAGGTCAACCTTTGCCCGCACTGGCGTACCATCAGGCAAAAACATAGTGAGAGTGTAATTGAGGCTTGTTAAAAAGCAACGGATGTACTGATGGCTACCCCAAGTAAATACATAAGTGGGTGGGCGCTTTTCCCTACCTTCCCCTGCCTCAGCAAAATTAACGGCTTTTTCAAATTGGCTCAGTAAAGGAATGACACTAGTCCCCTGCTCGTAAGTATCAAAGATAACGTCTTTGATGGAGAGACTAACGGGGTCGGGATAGGCAAAGTTGACTTTAGGGAGTCCCCTACCCGTGCGGGCTCCGCTATCTTTGGTCAAATTAATTTTTGCAGCGAAGGCTAACTGGTTTGGATTGAATTGAAAATTGACAGTGCCCCCGCCATCGAGAGAAATAAGTTGAGCTTTGACGAGTGTCATGCTGTTCTCCTAGATTACTAAAGTTAACTTCACCAAGGCAGGCGATCGGAATAATAGGAACCCCGCCGTTCGCGATCGATTTCCAATCGCTGTCGAAGCAAACTGTAAATCTCGCGAGCTAAAATTTCTAAGCTCCTAGAATCCTCTTTTGCAGAAGAATTATCAACTGATGATATTTCTTTTATTTGTGTTCCTTGTTCAGTAGTATTACTTTCTTCAGTAAAGGGTGAAATTAAATTAGAATTGGATACGTTCTCAATTGAATTTTCTTCTGAAACCAGGTTATCAAATTGAAGAAGATTCGATGTTTCAGAACTAGAAGATACTTTTTGAATAACAGTAGATTCGTTACCATGGTTTGGTGTAGAATTAAACTGAGTTTCATTTAGTAATTCACTAATGCTTGACCAAGAATCAGGTATAGTTTCACGCTGAACCAAAGGACTTGATACTTGAAGTTCTGAGTTTGGGCTTGGGATTCTAACCTCCTCTACTTCTGGAGTAAATTGTTGCAGAATAAAGGGTTCCTGAGCAACTGCTACAGGAGGAGCTTGTACAGTTGGCAGGGAATATATTGAAGCATTCTCCTCAGAAGAATGATGAGAACCTTCTGATTGCTTTTTCTGGAGATAAGTCGGTTGCTCTACGGAAGCCTCAGCAGCAGAGGTTCCCAGCGGGAAGTTAGAGAGTTGAACGAGAGGGTTTGAGGAACCTAGGGGTTGCTGAGGTGCTAAATTTTCTAGAACAGTTGACAACTGAGGGATTGTATCGGTTTCTGAAAAGGCTTGAATAACGGTTGGTTCTGAGTCAATAGAACTTTTCGCAACAACTTCTTCATTTGAAATTGAAGGGGTTGGAGAAGCATTAACTTCATTTACGACTTCAGATGAAGCTGCTGGTACAGGTTCTAAAAAAGCTTGAACGATTGAATCCGGAGGGAAACTCGTTTCTGCTACGACTGATTCATCTCGTGCAGGTTCCGAAACGCTTTGGGCTAAGGATTCTGGGCTGGAAAGGGGTTCTGCTAGTCGTCTTTGAATACTGGGACTTTTTCCCCCAGAGGAATCAGTTGAAACTGAAGAAGAAAGAAAGTCAGAAGATTGAGCTAGGGGTTTTGCAGAACCTAGGGGTTGGAAAGACGTTAAATTGTCCAGAACTGTGGGAAGTTGAGGAAGTGGTTCTGTTTCCAACAGGGGTTGAACAGCAGTTGGCTCTGAAGAGGTGACATCTTCAGTAATAGATTCATCTACAGGTGATTCCGCAAAGCCTTGAGCCACTGCTTCTTGAGCGGGTATCGCTTCGTCTTCGTTAAATGGAGTGGGAGAGTCGGGTGAGGATGTTTGGAGAGTTTGCTGTTGAATTAATGCAGATTCAGGTGGCTCAGATGCAGTACGAGAGTCTTCGGAAAAGGGTTGAATAGTCGGTTGTGAAGTAAGTGTAGGTTCAACGGTTGTTGATTGTGTTACTGCATCTGGTAAAACAGAGATTGGCTGTTCGGAGGGTGTAACTTTGACTGAACTCGATGAAGTTGGGGCATCTTCACTGAAAGCTTGGACTACTGATTCTTGAGTGGGTATCGCTTCGTCTTCGTTGAAGGGAGTGGGAGATTCGGGTGAGGATGTTTGGAGAGTTGGTTGTTGAATTAATGCAGATTCAGGTGGCTCAGATGCAGTACGAGAGTCTTCGGAGAAGGGTTGGATAGTCGGCTGTGAGGTAAGTGTAGACTCAACGGTTGTTGATTTTGTTGCCGCATCTGGTAAAACGGAGATTTGCGGTTCGGGGGGTGTAGCTTCGACTGCACTTGATGGAGTTGGGGAGTCTTCACTGAAAGCTTGGACTACTGATTCTTGAGTGGGTATCGCTTCGTCTTCGTTGAATGGAGTGGAAGAGTCGGGTGAGGATGTTTGGAGAGTTGGTTGTTGAATTAATGCAGATTTAGGTGGCTCAGATGAAATACGAGAATCTTCTGAGAAGGGTTGGATAGTCGTTTCTGAAGTAAGTGTAGATTCGACGGCTGTTGATTGTGTTGCTGCATCTGGTAAAACGGAGATTTGCGGTTCGGGGGGTGTAGCTTCGACTGAACTCGATGGAGTTGGGGAGTCTTCACTAAAAGCTTGAACTACTGATTCTTGAGTGGGTATAGCTTCGTCTTCGTTGAATGGAGTGGAAGAGTCGGGTGAGGAGGTTTGGAGACTTGGCTGTTGAATTAATGCAGATTCAGTTGATTCAGATGGAGTACGAGAGTCCTCTGAGAAGGGTTGAATAGTCGGTTGTGAGGTAAGTGCAGATTCGACGGCTGTTGATTGTCTTGCCGCATCTGGTAAAACTGAGATTTGCGGTTCGAAGGGTGTAGCTTCGACTGAACTCGATGGAGTTGGGGAGTCTTCACTAAAAGCTTGAACTACCGATTGTTGAGTAGGAGAAATGTCTGCTGAAGTGTGTACCTGCTCGGATTGAGTTGGTATAGTGTCTGCCTGCTCGAGTTGAACTGGAGAGGATTCCGAAAAAGTTTGAATGATTGGGGTTTGGGTGGAATGAGTTTGTGCAAAATCTTGAACGTCTAGCTGTTGTGTTGGAGGAGTTTCGGCTAATACAGATTCAGTTAAGGTTGGCTCGGTTGGAGCAGCTAAGGGTTCGTTGATTGGAGAGGGGATGGTAGAAGTGTTGTCCGAAAAGGCTTGAACTATTGATTGTTGGGGAGAAACTATTTCGGCTTGCTGGGATTGAGGTGTAGAGTCGTCCGAAAAAGCGGTGGGGAGACTTGGTTCTTGAGCGCTAATTGTGTCTGTTTTCTCGGATTGAGGTGAAACGTCTTCTGATAAGTCTGCGATTCCGAGCGATTGGGTGTCGGAAGTGGTGCTTGTTTGCTCAAATTGAACGGTAGATTCTGCTAAGGAACCTTGAACTCCATAGGGTTCAGTGGGTAAGGTTTGTATTTCTGTTGATGCTGTTGAAGAATCTACAACTGGAGTTTTTTGCTCTTGAGTAAATGTTGTACCTGCCAACGCTGATTCTGCTGAGGAGTCTTCACTAAAGGATTGAACTACAGGAGGTTGAGTTCCTATTGCTATTGGTTCAGTTGAAAAGCTTTCCGAAACGGTTTGAATTTCAGGTGGATGGGTAGGGGTAGTTTCTACCTGCTCAAACTGAGTATCAGAATCTTCCGAGAAAGTTTGGGCGATTGACTCTGTGGAAGAGATGTTGTCTGTTGATATGGCTTCAGTTGAAGTTGGTGCTGCTGGCGCAGCGAGTAAGTTATTGCCTGAAGTTGGGGGAGTAGGCGCTGGTTGTGAGAAGGTTTGGGATATTGATGTTTGAACAGGTACAGTCTCAGTTGGCTCGGATTGAATAGAAGCGTTTTCCGATAAGGCTGAGCTTGTTGGTTCTGGAGTGGGAGTTGATACTATCTCCTCGGCTGGAGTGAGAGAGCTTTTTGGAACAGTTTGAACTTCAGGAGGGGGGGTAGGGGTAGTATCTGCTTGCTCGACTTGAGCAGAAGAGTTTTCTGCAAAAGCTTGAACTACGGAAGATTGGGGAGGCGTAGTATCTGCTTGCTCAAACTGAGTATCAGAATCTTCCGAGAAAGTTTGGACGATTGGCTCTGTGGCAGAGATGTTGTCTGCTGATATAAATTCAGTTGGAGTTGGTGCTGTTGGTGCAGTGGGTTCGTTGTCTGAAGTTGGTGTGATGGGAGTTTGTAGCGAGAAGGTTTGGACGATTGGCTCTGTGGAGGGTTTGTCTTCTGCTGCAACCGATTCAGTTAGGGTTGGCTCTGTTGGAGCAAGAGGGGAAGGGTTAACTGAAGTTGGGGGAGTGGAAGCTTGTTGCGAAAAGGTTTGGACTATCGGGTTTTGCGTCGGTTCAGTTAAAACTGACTCGAATTGAGGAGGAGAATTTTCATCTGAGATGATGGCTTCTTGGCTGGAAGTTGGTACGACTTCCTCAGATTGAGTAAGCGAGCTTTCGGAAAAAGCCTGCACTACGGGAGATTGGGTGGGTATAGTGTGCGACAGGCTAGATGGAGTGGGGGAATTTTCAGAGAGGGTTGGAATTATCGGCTCTTGAGGAGATGTTGTTGCGGAGCTTGATGGTTCTGAGGCTAGCGGGGATGGTGCAATATTCGCTGCGTCTGATAATTCGGTGGGTTGTGATGCGATCGCAGATTCTGTGACTTCTACAATAGAAGATGAACTCGGCTGCGGCAGCTCAGTTTCTAACAAGGGTTGAACGGTTGTTAAGTCAGAAAGAGTTGCGCTTTGTTCCTCAGCTTCCGTTCTTGCTGGCTCTGTTGGGAATAATGTTTCTACTGATTCTGTCGTTTTTTGAATTTCTTCTCTTCCTTCAACAGCAACGTCTGTTTCGGAAAAAGGTTGGATAGCTGTTTGATTTAAAGAAGTTGTTTCTACTGCTGTTGAATCGAGGTTTGCTAAAGAAGTTTGTACAGGTACAGGTTCACTCGATCTAGATGAAACGTTATCTAAAACAGAAGTTTTTTGTAAAGTACTGTTTAGTAAATTGGACTCTGGCATCTCTGAACGGGGTGATGCCAAGGAAGTAATATTGGTTAAAGAATCTGCTCCCAATGGAGACAAGAATTTTGGAGATAGAAAGTTCTGTCCTAAAGGACTGAGTGGAAGCAGGGGATTTTTAAGACCTAGGGGTGAGCCTAGGAATGCTGTTTCTTCCTGAATAGGATTAAAATTAGGTCGGGTATCTTGTGAGGAGTTTGACATAAGTTAATTACTGGGGAAGAATCCCGTTGAATCGCGTTGGACATTTTTACCCGCACGACCGCCGCCTTGGTTAGCAACAACCTGTAATCCTTCATAGGCTAGTGTTAACTCTTCAATCGCGACTGAATTGGCATTTGCTTGTAAGGAAGGAGCTTTCCAAGCAACAGGAATAGCACCAATGAGTGTCCAACACTGCATGGTTTCTCCCGCTTGATTAAATACTAAAATTTTAACGTTGCGGCGTTCTTTTTTGCCGGGATTTAAGGTCTTGCTAACCCAATCCCAGAAGGTTAAATCATCGGTCATGCCCCGTTTAAGTGTGACATCATTAAATTTAGCTTGCTTGAGAAAAATACGCTGCTGCTCATTCACTCCTCCTTCCATGTAAGTCTCTTTATCGACTGTGACTCCTAAACCTGAGCATTCACTAAAAGAGGCGGTGAGATTACTCTCGATTTCTACATAAAAACGATTGGCTGTAATGTAGTTTTTTCCGTGAAAATTACTGTCAGTCATAAATTTAAGTAGGTGGGCATTAATATTTGTCGTTGAGGCAAGACAGGAGGCAGAGGGCAGAAGTTAGAAGCCAGGAGTCAGGAGTCAGGAGTCAGAAGGCAGAAGTCAGAAGTTAGAAGTTAGAAGTTAGAAGTCAGAAGTCAGAAGTCAGAAGTCAGAAGTCAGGAGTCAGAAGTCAGAAGTCAGAAGTCAGAAGTAAAACAGGCTTTTATACATAGCTTTGATAAATAGTTTGTGTACTTCACCAAGTCGAAATCCACTGTATTTGCCGTTGAAGCTAGAAGGCTCCAAGCCTCCAAGGCAGAAAGAAAGAGTGTTGGGGAAACTTAATTTTTTTTCATATACTTGTTTTTATTTGTACCTTCTTACTTAAATTATGCTTCCTAAGCCCAAGTGAAATTAATCCTAAGAACGGCTGCCATAATTTCTGCTGCGTTCCCGTTGATAGCGCAAGTCTTCAAGCATGAGTTCATAAACGCGATCGCTTAATTGCCGCAGTAGTAGAGGATCGTTCAATACCTTACTAGCAGTTTGTAAGAGTGCAGCTTGCTCTTGTGCTGGGGAATTGCTCTGAATCAAAGGAGGCGCAGCAAACCCTGATGGACTCGTGAGTCCGCTACTCGGTGGCAAAAAAGGTGCGCTTTGACTCGAATTGGCTGGGGTTTTGGAGGAAGACGGCATAATCAAACTCTGGAATGCTCTACATCTTCATTTTTATAAAGAAAGCCTCTAGCTCTTGTAGTATCCAAAGGTCGAGCCTTACCCGAAAAGATTAAACTATGTTAATCTTTATCGACTGAACGAGGATGTAAGGGTACCAATCCTGTTTTATAGAGCAGTTCTTGACCTTCTTCAGTTCGTAACATTTCTGCAAACTTCGCACCGACAGGAGGGCGACTGTTATCTCTAGGATAGACGACGGCAAGGGGATAACCTAAAGGATAGCTTCCATTTTGGAAAACCTGAAGGTTAGGGAAGTAGCTGCCTTTATGTTCGCATAGATCGGTGCTGGGATTGATGGGCTGACTATTGTCTTGAATTAAAACCTGAACTGAGTCTTTGTTCTCTTCCTGTAAAGCTAGAGGATACACAGAGCATTGACCAAAAACTTTGCTGAGTTGACCAAATGCGATCGCGCCTACCCCAACCGGTACATTTTCAAAGTCTTGAATCACCTGTCGCAACAAGTTAAATGTGGGAAGTTTATAAATTACCGGAATCCATGATGTGGTAAATGAAGCGGGTTGATTTTCATTTCGTTGCAAATTTCTAAACACTTGAATTGATTGGTTATCTTTAAGAACCCGTTGCTCAAAGATTCGTACCGCTTCAGTTTCATCAGGTATGTAGAGTCTGACGGTTAAGTTAGGGCCACCCAATTCTCTCCAGTTTGTGATTTGACCCGTGTAGAGTTGGCGTAATTGCTCAAAGGTAATTTTGCCGTTAAACGATTGGGGAAGGCCTTTGTCTCTTCGGGAGTAACTAAAAGCGACAAACACAACCAAGCCATCGTAGGCAACCGTTTTAGACTCCAGTTCCAGTGGTAAAGGCTCGATTAAGCTAGTCAGTGCGAAGTCGGTTTCTTGTGTTCGGACTTTCTCAATCGCTTCCTGGGTTGAAATTTCCGGTTGGTAATTGAGCTGTAATTTGGGCTGACGGGTTTCCAGCTCTTCTTCTAAACTTTTGCCATCTGCAACCAGATTTTTCTGCTGAAGTGCATAATTCCACGTCCCCTCCTGTTCTGCGGTGTAAGTAAATTTTCCAGAGGGAATGGCAGATACTTCTTTAATGCAGCAAAGTGGCAGTCCATCGGTTGCACTTTCACTGAGTTGGGGTTTTGGTCGGAACAACCAGACAAGAAGTATCCCCAACAATCCCATACCCAAAAGACCCAGTAAAATCCAAAGGAAGCGAGATGTTTTGGTTGTTTCCTTTTCCTCTGGAACGACTGGCAAAACAACACCCTGTATAGGGATTTCGGGTGGAAGTTTTAACAAGGCTTGACGAGCGGCGGCAGCACTGGCAAAGGGGAGTTCTAGACCCATCAGGCGCAGGAGGAATGCTTTCAGTGCAAAGCTTACAGGTGGCCAATGTCGCTCATCTTTAGGGTTGAGAAGTTGACCGTCTGTAGGATTTACTCTCCCGCCTACCAATAGGTAAAACCCTATATGTCCTAGAGCGATTAAGTCTTGCGAGGGTGAAGGATTAGGCACAATGGAGTGAGAATTGGCAGGATTTTTTCCTAGTCCCCAGTCTCCTTTGGGGTCAAATAAGCTTTCCCATAACGCCAAATCGCAGACATAAATGAAAAAATCAGTATTCAGTATTCCGGAATTTGAAGTTACAACGGAAGGATTCAACCCATTACCCAAGGCTCCATTCTGACTCCTAGCGATTAACAAACTATCGAGATTAAGATTGCCATGAGCGATACCTTGCTGCACTTGGCCGGAGGGGAGGCGGAATTTTTGAGTGTGGAGGAATTCCA
>JBFLZA010000271.1:0-11386 GCA_040756535.1 Cyanobacteriota bacterium | reverse complement strand
CACCCAAAATGCGATCGCAATTCCCAATGCCAGCCAAAAACCCCAGTGTAATGACATCAGGACACCCAACCCAGCAAGCAAACCTGCTGTACCGACAAAGAAAACGCCTACAGCCTCAGCCGCATAATCTCCAAAAAAGATAGCACTAGAGTTAATGCCAATCTGCTTGTCATCTTCGCGGTCTGACATAGCATAAACGGTGTCAAATCCCAACGTCCACAGTACCGTTGCCCCCCACAGTAACCAGGTTGTAAATTCCAAGTTAGCGGTTACTGCACTCCAACTGATCAGGACAGCAAAACCCCAAGCGATGGACAGCACTAGCTGGGGGATGGGAAACACTCGTTTAGCGGATGGGTAGAAAACGATAACAGGTACAGCAGCGACACAAAGCCAGAAGGTGAAAGGATTGAGATAAAGGGCAAGGACAAACGCGCAAACCATTGCCACAAAGGCAACGATAAGACCCACTTGGATGGAAAGGGCGCGAGAGGCGAGGGGGCGAGCTTTCGTTCGTTCGACTTGCGGGTCAATATCCCGATCCCACAAATCGTTAATCACACAACCCGCCGCACTAGTTGCCAATGTCCCCACGATCATAACGCCGACTAGCGGCACAGGTGGTGTTCCCTTGGCGGCGAGAAAAACAGCCCACAGTGCAGGTACCATTAAAATCAGACGTCCTGCTGGCTTATCCCATCGCAATAATCGAATAATTCTTAGCCAGAGGGGTACAGGGTTGGATTGTGACGGCGTCAGCATAGAACAAGTCGTAGGGGTTAAGAGTCAGTACGGTAGCATTTTTAACTAGGATATAGTGCTTGTTCACTTAATTGCCTTGGAAAGATATCGTTATCCATAGAGACTGGCTTGGCTTACTGAAGATATATCGACATGGTAGATTCTTTCTCACAAGGAACATCGGTGAATGGTTCTGCTCTTGGTTCCGAGCAAGACCGGATTCTTGCTGCTATTGATATCGGGACAAATTCCATTCACATGGTAGTGGTACGGATTGACCCGAACCTACCAGCATTTACGATTATTGCCAAAGAAAAAGATACGGTACGCTTGGGCGATCGCAATCCAAAGACGGGCGATCTCACGCCAGAAGCAATGCAAAGAGCGATCGCAACCTTGCGACGCTGTCAGGAACTAGCCACCAGCTTCAATGTCGAGCAAATTGTTGCTGTCGCAACCAGTGCTGTGCGCGAGGCACCCAATGGGCGAGAATTTTTGCAACGGGTTGACTCAGAAATAGGTTTATTTGTCAACCTGATTTCCGGTCAAGAAGAAGCACGGCGAATTTACCTCGGTGTCTTATCGGGGATGGAGTTTAACAACCATCCTCACATGATCATCGATATTGGCGGTGGTTCTACAGAATTGATTCTAGGGGATAGTCACGAGCCTCGTTTCTTGAGCAGTACGAAAGTCGGGGCCGTCCGCCTCACCGCTGAATTTATTACAACAGACCCCGTGAGTCCGACTGAATTGCAGTACTTACAAGCCTATATCCGGGGAATGCTGGAGCGTCCTGTAGAGGAGTTACTCGCTCACTTAGAACCGGGTGAAGAGCCTCGTTTAGTGGGAACATCGGGAACGATTGAGACACTAGCTGCCTTTCACGCCAGGGAAAAGTTAGGCATAATACCCAATCCCCTGCATGGCTATCAGCTCAATTGCAAAGACCTCAAAGAAATGGTCAAGCGATTAGCCTCCTTGACACTGGCCCAACGCTCGACAATACCAGGAATGTCCGACAAGCGATCGGAAATTATCGTTGCTGGTGCGTTAATTTTATTGGAAGCCATGACCCTGTTGGGTATCGAAACTTTGATAATTGGGGAGAGAGCACTCCGAGAAGGGGTCATTGTTGACTGGATGCTCTCACACGGTTTGATTGAAGACCGATTACGTTACCAAGGCGAAGTTCGTCATCGTAACGTGATCAAGGTTGCTCAAAAATATCAGGTCAATCTCGATTACAGTGAGCGGGTGGCTAACTTTGCCCTGAGCTTGTTCCTCCAAACCAAAGGACATCTCCACAATTGGGATTCTGAAGAACGAGAACTTCTGTGGGCAGCAGCAATTTTACACAACTGTGGTTTATATGTGAATCATTCAGCACACCACAAGCACTCCTATTACTTAATTCGCAACGGCGAACTTCTAGGCTTTACAGAGGCTGAAATTGAAATCATCGCCAACATAGCTCGCTACCACCGCAAGAGTAAGCCAAAGAAAAAGCACGAAAATTATAGTAGCTTGCCGAGTAAAAAGCATCGGCTGCTCGTCAGCCAACTGAGTGCGTTATTACGTATAGCAGTCGCTCTTGATCGACGGCAGATTGGTGCGATTGCGCGATTACAGTGCGAGTATCGGCCCAATGAACAAGAACTGTATTTGCGCTTATTTCCTGCTCAACCTAATGATGATTGTGTTTTGGAACGCTGGAGTTTAGATTACAAAAAAGGAATTTTTGAAGAGGAATTTGGTGTCAGGTTGGTATCTAATTTAGAAGCAGCATCTGTAGGAGTAAGCTAATCTTTACAACCCTAATTCCTTCAAGTCCTAATACTGAATTCTCAACCCATTAAGTAGGTAGGCAGGAATAAATCGAACTATGTTACTCTACGTAAACATACGTAAACCCTTACCAATGGCTAATGACTAATGACTAATAACCAATTACGGCTCTCACGAGTTAACTTTAATTATGCCGACATACAGTAGAATTTAGGAGTCAGAATTCAGAATTCAGAATTAAAACAGGCTTGATACATAGCGAAGATGACATAGTTTGTGTACTTCACTAAGTCGAAATCCGCTGTAATTAACTCTCAGGTTTTATTCCGAGGGGAATCTCCACGATAAATTCTGTTCCTTTTCCTAAGGTAGAGAGACAACTAAATTTACCATGATGTTTTTCCACTACTATCTGATGACTGATGGATAATCCCAAACCCATACCACTTCCTACGGGTTTTGTAGTAAAAAATGGGTCAAATATGTGTTGTCTAATCTCTTCCATCATTCCAGAACCATTATCAGCAATGCGAATAACTGCAAATGCAGGATTGGGACTTGGAGAAGTTCCTGATTGACAGTTGACAGTTGACGGTTGATTTAATGAAGTGTGGATGGTAATAACCCTGGGTACGGGTTGATTTTCTAGGGCATCAATAGCATTAGACAACAGATTCATAAACACCTGATTTAACTGACTAGCGTAACAGGTAACGAGTGGAAGTTGGCTGTAGTTTTTAATCACCTCAATTCCACCTGTATCGCCCGACCCTCTAAGTCTGTGCTGTAAAATGAGTAAGGTGTGGTCGATACCTTCATGGATATTGATCGGTTTTAGCTCTGATTCACTCTGTCTGGAGAAGATTTGTAGCGATCGCACAATTTCTTGGATGCGCTGTGTCCCCACATGCATGGAATTCATCAGTTTTTGCCAATCTTCCACTAAAAACTGTAAGTCGATCTCCTCAGATATCTCCTGAATTTCTGGGATGGCATGAGGGCAAGCCTGTTGATAAACTTGAACCAATTTCAGCAAATCTTGGAAATATTCATTAATATAAAAAACATTGCCTGAGATAAAATTAACTGGGTTATTAATTTCGTGGGCAACACCCGCTACCATGCGTCCGAGACTTGACATTTTTTCGGTCTGAATCAGTTGAGATTGGGTACGTCTCAACTGTGAGAGAGTGTTTTCTAACTCTTGCGCTTTTTCTCGTTCTCGCATCGTTGATTTTCGTAGAGCGTCTTCTACTTGTTTACGCTCATTAATTTCAGCAGCGAGTCGAGTATTTTGCTCTTGTAGCTCTTGGGTTTGTTGTTGCAGTCTTTTCTGGAGCAAACGAAGAGTGAGTTGATTTTCTACACGGGCCAATACTTCTTCGAGTTGAAAGGGCTTAGCAATATAGTCTACGCCCCCTACTTTAAAAGCCTTAACTTTATCTATAACCTGATCCAATGCACTAATAAAAATTACTGGAATTTCGGAAGTTTGGGAGTTTGACTTTAATTTTTCGCAGACCTCATAGCCATTCATCTGAGGCATATTGATATCCAATAAAATTAGATCAGGGGGAGCAATTTGCGTTCCCTTGAGGGCAAGTTGACCATTAATTGCTGTCCTGACTCGATATCCCTGAGACCGAAGCATTGTTGATAACAGCCGTAGGTTATCCGGTGTATCATCAACAATGAGAATGTCCCCTTTATCTACTAGTGTTTGATAGTTGTTCATCAGAACAAATTAAGATTTTAGATTTGGGCAATTCGGTTTAGATAAGTTTCTATAATCGATGTTGCTACCATCAGTAGCAATTCGTCTAAGGTTCTCTTTACACGATGCCTGCGATGTTGCGCCGGAGTTTGACTGAAACACTGCATCCTGTGCGGTCGCCTGTTCCCAATTTTGCCAACGTTCTTGACTAGAAACGAGTGCAGCAAAATTATGTCGTAGGTAATCCCTAATATCAATCACCACTACATCCACCCTCACATCAAACGTATTAATTGATTGTTAACCGGGATTAAAGCTTTTTGCATTTCACAAGATTTTATGATGTCGATAAAAGACGCAGGATTTATAGGGGATTATCAACCCATAAAATATCGAGTTCAGAAAAATATCGAAGTGCTATTCATGAGTAGATGCTTGAGTTAAATCAAGAATTATATCAAAGTAGAAATTATCCACTAGATTGGCTAGGAAAAACATCAGATTTGCCTGCGATTCGGGAATTTGATCGATCAATGCGACCAGTTCTTCATTCAGGCAGGCTTCTGCGGCTTTGTGAAGTTTCACTATCCATTCTTTTGGCATCACCGCCAGAGCTTCAGGTTGCAGTACGGCAACTCGTTCTCCTGAGGGTAGGAATGAGTTTGGCTCCGGCGTTTGATAGATATAATTTACCCCAAGATGTTTAGCTATCTTCGACCATAGCACTTCTTCCCGCAGGGGCTTACTGATAAAATCATCACAACCAGCCGCTACAACATTAATTCGCTGTTCGGCAAAAGCAAGCACGGGGAACGGCATTGCCGTGCCCTTACTGTATTCTCTGCTTAGATCCTCAGAGAAATTTTGCCAGTCATTGACCCCGTTTCTATGGCTTTATGAGCAGCAACAGCGTCTTTGAGCGGATAGGTTTCGCTAAGGTGGATTTTGAGCTTGTCTTCATCAATCCAACTGGCACACTGCTTGAGAATTTCTGCTTGATGTTGTTGAGCGGCAACGAGTCCCTGTAATAGGGGAGTAAGCATGAGTTCGAGACTAATGCGGAGATTTCGCGATCGCGCTGTCTTCAAATTCCCTTGATTGGAGTCGGGTTCGAGAATCGTGACCAAATCCCCATACACCCGCACTGCTGGAACTGTATCATAGAAGGTCTTACCGCCTACTGTATCAAAGGCAATATCAACGCCCTCTCCCTGGGTCCAGTCCATTACCGCCTTCACCACATCAGCTTGTTTGTAAACAATGGGATGATCAGCCCCCAACTGACGTACTAATCGGGCTTTTTCTTGAGAACTAACGGTTGTACACACCTGGGCCCCTTTGAGTTTCGCTAGCTGAATGGCAACATGACCCACGCCCCCAGCACCGGCATGAATGAGTACTTTTTGCCCCGCTTCCAAGCGTCCGCGATCGTAAAGAGCTTCCCAAGCGGTAATTAACACCAAAGGAGCAGCAGCAGCTTCTGCAAAGGAGAGAGCTTTGGGTTTTGGGGCGACAGAACGCTCATCCACAACCGTCAGTTCAGCATAGTTACCCGTGCCAGATTTACCCAATCCTCCAGCACAGAAATACACTTCATCACCAACTTGGAAGTTTTGGACACCAGAACCCACTGCTTCTACAACACCAGCACCATCACACCCTAAGATCGCTGGCATCTCATCGGGGTAAAACGTGCCTCGCTGCCGCAATTTAGTATCGATTGGGTTAACCCCAGCAGCATGAAGACGCACCAACAGATCTGTATCGTTTTGAATTTTCGGTTCTGGTACTTCCTGAAGTTGCAGCACTTCGGGTTCGCCTGCTGCAGTCATTAAAACGGCTTTCATAAGGTTGTTTTCGTCGCTAAAACTCATTCATCTGAAACTCTACCGTAGCGGGGAGGGGCTGATGAAGCGATCGCTATAGCCAGCCTAAATGAATTGTACGAACTTCGTAATTCATCTGTGTGCATCTGTGGTTCATTTTTCTCACGAATCATCTACGAGTGCCATATCACATCTGAGTTAATGCATATGATTGAAAGAAACCAAACAACCCATCAAAAATCCCAAAATCGTCGAGAAGACCACCGAACTACCACCCAGTTCATAGGCTTCTGGCATCATTGTGCTGGCTAACATCGCCAAAATTGCCCCACCTGCGATCGCTTGAGCTAACGACACAAATAGCGTAGAGGCACTACTTTGCCAAAGATAGCCTCCAACGGCACAAAACCCACTGAGTAAAACAACCCCAATCCATAAAGCAAGAATTTGACTTTTCTTGGTTCCTGCCTGCTTCATCCCCGCTGCACTCGCTAACGCTTCTGGAAAATTGGAGATAAACACAGCAAGCAAAAACGACCAGCCCAAATGAGAGTTTCCAGAATTCATCCCAATTACGACTGATTCGGGAATATTATCAATCAACGTACCAACCACAATCGCCAAAGGAGCCGAACGCTTCACCAATCCTTGCAAGGCGCTAGGGTCTTCCCTAAGTAATAAATCAAGTTCCACCTGATCGAGCAGCTGTTGCCGCCAACGATCTAAATGATGTTCCACTGCCACCCGTGACTCCGTTGCGTCTCGGAGTCGTCGCGCTAAGGCTCGGCTTAACGCCCAAGCGAGATGAGGCGACCAATGCAACACATGATTGAAGTGTTGTTGATGCAGTTGATACAACTCCATCGGGGTACGAGCGACAACGGTGGCAGAGCGTGGTTCTCCGGTTAAAAGTGCCATTTCTCCAAACACTTCCCCCGGTTCCATAATGTTCAAGACTTTGTGACCTTTGCGTACCTCCGCTTCCCCTTCCACAATCATGTAGAAGTACTCCCCTGGAGTTCCCTCTTCACAAATCACACTTCCAGGTTCAACATGCATGGGTGTGAGGAAGGGAATAATCGCTTGTTTTTCTGCGATGGGTAGATTTTGCATCACCTCAACATGAGCAATGCGGTGCAAGACATCCGATACCTGTTCCTTACTGTGTTCAAAAAAGTAGCGGCGACTGGCAGCCGGTTGACGCAGAAAGCCTCCCTGTTGATCAACATATTCGGTGAGAACCACAAAGAGACTCCCTCCTGCAATAAACCCAACCAAAAGTGGCCAGAAGTGATTCTTTTGGGAGATAGGGTATGTGATTTCAAAAGCGATCGCAGACATCAAGGTACCACTGCCAAACGCCATCACGGCAGCGGAAACCTTCCGACTCGGTTGCCAAAAAACCCCGACAAAAGCTCCAATCACCAAGCTTGAAGCTCCTAGTACGCCTTGAAAAAATGCTGCCGTTGACATGGAGGCTTCCTATTTTTACCAAGAATAATCCTATCGCTGGATTTAGCTTAAAGGAAACTCATCTCCAGCGATCGTGGACAATTATTGGGGAGCAGTTCTCACCCCCGACGGGAAGAGATGCAGATGGGGAAGAATAGGAGAACGCCAGTGCTTCGTTACAAGCTCCAAATACGTCCTGTTACAGGCTCAATCTTCCTGTATTAAGGAAAATAAGGAAAAATTTCGTTCCGGAGCGTCAGGAGCTGCAATTTAAGCATTTTAAAACCTACAAAGAAGCTGTATAAGCCAAAACTCTAAACAAAACATAAGAAACCGTGGAACATGAGAGTTCCACGGCGATTAGTATGGTGTGAGGAGCTTTTAGCTCAATCCTATCTTATAAAGATCTAGCCTCTAGAAAGATGCTGGTAACAGTTTTTGTAACGAGATTGTTTTAATGAACTGTCAATTTTGAAAGTAGGGAACTCCTTAACAGAGAATGGGGAATAGGGAATGGGGGAAAGTGATTTTCATCGCAATGCTCGTGAGCGATTTTCTCAGGGAGAGTCTCGCATCTCTCTCTTCTCACCTTAAGCTCGACGACTCAACTAAGCTCCTATATTCCCTTAGTCGTTCAAATTCCCATAGCATCCAACTCATCGGAAGATACAACCTGCCCTCCATACGATTGAATGACTGCTTCTAATGCAACCAAATCCTCTTCTGATATCTCTATCACCGTCACGATTTTTGCCTCACTCTCAGATTCCTCATCAGCAGTTGAGCCTTCATTATTGAGTCGTGAGGGAACTTCACCCATAGGCATTCGGAAAAACCGGGGCAGTCCCAGATTGTAAAATGCCGCAAAATTCAGTGTATTCTCAAAAATTGCTGAAACTCTCATTTTCATATCACAATTGAATTAGCCAATTAAAATAGAACAATAGAAAAAATACCTAAACCCAGTATTTATTCGTGTGAAACAAGGAGCCATCAGTCCAATTTACGATTTCCAGCCTCGTCAGATTGTTTGTCTAGAGCATGAGACGACTCGTTTATACGCTGACGTTGTTGAAGTTATAGCATCTCGGCAAATCTGTTGGGTGCGTCCCTTGATGCTGGTAGTCTCCTCAGAGGACGATAATCCTCTAACAGACTTGTCATCTGAACAGCTAAGGGTGTATGACTTGCGCCAGGGGGCAGATTTACTCTGGCCAGCGAGCTTGTTTAGAGCTGCCTTAGATACCGAGGTGATTTCTCTATTAGTTGAGCTGGAGAACCCGGATGCCCTAAAACAGGACAACAACTTAGATGCTCACAAGCAACTGAGTTGCTTTGTCCGAAAGGTTTGGCAGGCCTACAGGAGTGCTTTCTCCGCCTTGTGACGAATTCTTGCATTTTTCAGGCTTGAATCCGTATATTGTCTCATCCGGAACTGTCCGAAAGTCCGGAAAAAACTCTGCTTAGCTTTATTTTAACTAACTTAGGTCTTTAATTCTACCTAGTTTTCTCAAAAAAAAATCATAAATTTTACTATAAATTATAGATTTTAGTTGTTAGCACTAGTGCATAGGTTTCACCTCCGGCAGAAAGTCTTCAAGAGTGAGATACCGGATATCTAAATCGGGAATTAAGGTGTAGCCCCTGGCTGTACAAAGGTGAGAACGGTATTGTGGATTTTAAGTGAATTGAGGCAATAATCTCAAGAGTCAGGCGATTTCCCATTAGCCGCTTGCAAGCTATTATCTGGCGCTAGGCGCGATGCTTACAATGAGGAGAAGCTTGGCTAGGATAAATAAACTCGCCTTTGAGGGTTTGCTCTCTTAGACTCACTTAGACTTCAAAGGTTAGGAACTAACTGAATTCGACCGGCATCCATTTCGGACATCAGTAGTTCAAGAGCTTCGTAATCAACATCTGAGATATGGCCCATCTCAGACAGTTCAGAGTTAATTGCATTTTCTATATCAGGAGTTAATTTCCTAATATAAAGAGCTTTTTCTACCAGTTGGCGAATCACGTTTGTAGTCTTCACAAGTGTTTGTACAGAACTCCATAGTATGGAATTTTCTGCTGAATCTATAGCTGTTATGGTGATCTAACTCTTGGGACTAAAGTGATCTAAATCACGGATCTAGGCGGCGAGATGCTCTTTGTCTTGCTTAATGGAGTTTTAAGCGTACTTTCAGATTTACTAGACTTTGGTGAGATGTGTTATACCTGACGTATAAAACTTAATTTATATAAGGGTACCTATTTCTATAGGTATATGAAGCGTCTGCGCTAGTTTATTTAAACCTAGCGCTAGTCTGTTTTTTTTTACTTCTATAAACGAACTTTAGGAGTGATGGCAACCCCAATAATTTTGAACGAGAAAAACATAAAAAAAAATTATTAAAAATAAAAGCACATCTGAGTAATATATAGGGTCTATGGCAAGAATAGAAAAAATAAGTATAACTAAACACAGCTTTTTACCCTCATTTAGTTGAAACTTTAATAAAATAGAGCTACTTGATGAAGATTCAGCAAAATCTGTCAGAAGGGGTAGTGAATCAGAGAATGTAAAGAGTATCTTCGATTACATTCTCTATTAGTTTTTAAATCAACAAAGGTGAGGGTTTAGTCATGGCAATCGCTATCTTGGATTCAAATTTGACAATTATTCAGCCTTCAGGCCATATCAATGCTGCCAATTCCGCTGAATTTCAACGTCAGCTCACATCTGCTGTCGCATCAGCTAAACATGCTGTTTTGGTTGATATGCAGAGGGTAGAGTCTCTTGATAGTGCGGGTCTGATGTCGTTGATTTCAGCGTTTCGTCTAGCTCAACGTTTGCAGCGGCGCTTTGGTATTTGCTCAGTCGCTCCTTCGATTCGGATTATTTTTGAGCTGACTCAGCTAGATGAAGCATTTGAGATTTTTGAAAGTCGTGATGTCTTTGCAGCTACCTTAGAAACAAGTGAAGAAGCTCTCAGGCTGATCGCGTAATCTTAACAAGAAAGAAAATTGATGGAATATCTTTATCTTGGTGTCATTTAACACCACGATTTTTCCACTTCTAGCTTCTAAGGCGCTCATTGAATCGCTCCTCACCCCTTAACTGCTGAAACGTTTTCCAGCACTCATTTTCATTCTTACCCTCGTCTGAACGAGGCTTCGCCTCGCTACTCACTGGCAAAACACGCTTTTTAACGCCTCGCGAGATCTAACGCACTTGCTCATGTCTCGCGAGGTTACACGTATCAATTTTTAGGCGACAGTGTTGAGCTAGAGAAACATTCGGTAAGATGAATGGGTGCTAAGGGTTAGCGGCTAATCGTTGCGGCTGGGAAGGATGTAATGGCGTTCACTGTTGAAGAGATACTCACAAAGGAAATCAATAAACCGGCGCGTTACTTGGGTAACGAGTTGGGGGCAGTCCATAAACCCTGGGAAGCTGCACGGGTAAGGTGGGTGTTAACCTATCCGGAGATCTACGAAGTTGGTGCTTCCAATTTGGGGCATATTATTCTCTACAATATTTTGAATGCCCAACCCAGGCAACTGTGCGATCGCGCATACTTACCCGCCCCCGATTTAGCCACGCAACTGCGAGAAACGAAGACACCGCTGTTTGCTGTTGAAAATCGGCGATCGCTAACCGATTTTGATATTTTAGGCTTTAGTCTCAGCTATGAGCTAGGGGCAACCAACATCCTAGAAATGTTGGATTTGACAGGAATTCCCCTTACCTGGGAAGAACGTGTTGATAGGGATATCACAGACATCCCCTTAATTTTTGCAGGGGGACAAACAGCTACATCCAACCCTGAACCCTATGCTGACTTTTTTGACTTTATCGCCTTAGGAGACGGGGAAGAAC
>JBFLZA010000270.1:0-11400 GCA_040756535.1 Cyanobacteriota bacterium | reverse complement strand
CCTCGCCTCTTTCCCACCAAGTTTTACCTTATCGCCGTTGTTGACGTTGTTGGGGGGCATTTTGCGATGCAGGAAGACTCCGCAAGAATGAGATGGATTCCTGTGATGGCACGATTACAATGCTACTGAGTTCTTGATTATTGCTAGTCTGTAAGGTGTAAATTACACCTTCTAGAGGCACGGCTTCCACTTTAACAGTGGATGCCAGATTGGGCTGTTGCTGCTTGAAACGATCTACCATCGCCTGCAATTGCTCTTTGTCAAAAAAGAACGGAATGACCTGCTTACCATTCTCTTGAACCGTTAGGTATCCATCTCCTTGACCACCTCTAGCCACAAATAGAGGTGTACCCTGAAAGGGTTGCCCTTGCTGGCCACTTTGACCCATGATGGCTTGAGCCGATTGCACCTGCTGCTGTGCGGGTATGAAGGCAAAGTTCAAACCATCTGGCTTATTTTGATTTTCTTGTTTCAGCTTCACTATTTGCGCCAAAGATACGGGAACGACTTGCACGTTTTTGGCTAAATCGGGCTTATCCTTCTGTAATCGTTGGACAAATGCCTGAGCATCTTTCTGACTGATAAACACCCCTGCTACTGCTTGTGCTTGATTTTGCCCATCGGGAACAGTAGCAACTAGTGGTGCCCCTTGGGGATCGGTAACAGTAAACACAGGCACCGCTTGCAACTTTTCTGCAACCTGTGCTTCTGGCAATGCCAGTGCCTTAAGATTTTCGAGACCGAAGGAACCAAGTAGTGCTGTTCCAACTAAACCTAGCGTTGCGCTCCAGCGAACCAATGATTTCATGCAATTACCTCAGAATTTGACCTCAGCTACTTTGTCACAACTAGAATACCGCTCTTGCCGGGAGATGACTCATTGAGAATTTAAGGTAGCAAGAGTCCATTCATATCACAACTTTTTTGACTCTATCGATTTTGAGATTGAACTTCCACCTTAACGATCAAATACCCAGTCATTCCTCTTTAAATCGGCTGGAGACTCCTGGAACGATAGACAGAGGAGGAAATCCACCAGCTGATTTGTTCAGGGTTCATAGTGATGGTTCATTGCAATGAACAATGAGCCATGTAGCTTGCTTCCCCGGAGGGATACGCCTGAAACCCCGGATCTCTCTTAGCGGCGAGAAGGCTTCATCTATTGTGTGTGTCCTGACTTTGTTCAATCTTAAATAGTTCCATACCTTGCCAGTTAAGCTTGCTCAGTAGAAATTATCACTCCTAGGGGAGATGAGGAAAGAAATATCTTTATCAACCTTTCTAGAGGTACATGAAAACCATAAAATCTCTGATGACTCTAGGGTTTGGTAATTCCATTAAAAGTCGGGATGACAGGATTTGAACCTGCGACATCCTGCTCCCAAAGCAGGCGCGCTACCAAGCTGCGCTACATCCCGGTGCCTATTGGGCTAGTATAACTTGTTTGTGCCCGGTTCTGTCAAGACAATAGAATTTTGCTTTTTAGTCGGGGTACCAGAACATGCCTTTGATTCCCTCTGGATCGGACATAAATCCCATCCTTCGATAAAAATTCACCACCTGGGGATCGGCAAACAGAGTGATGTTGCTAATGTCTTCACTCCGAAGTTTTTTGATCATAAACCTCATTAAAGCTTTACCTAGCCCCTTATTTTGAAACTCCGGGTGGACTACGACATCCCAGATCGTGGCATTAAAAGCATGGTCAGAAGTGGCACGGGCAAAGCCAATAAGGCGCTTAGTACTGCCTTTTTGCTGCCACATTGAGGCCACAAGGAAGCTATGCTGAATGGCTTTTCTCACTTTACGCATGGGTCGCCGAGACCACCCCACAGCATCACAGAGTTCTTCTAATTCGTAAAGGTCAATATCCCGCTCCGTACTAAAAAATATGCGGGAATTGTTGTCATTGCGATCGATCGTACCCTCCACTGCATCGCCTTCAAACCGTGTTTGTGGTGCAGCAGCGTCAGAACTGCTAAACAAGCTTTTCCAAAAACCCATGCAGGTATGGCTGTGGCATTTTTCTATTTCTGTCCCAAGGTTTGGCAGACTTCTTTTTCCTAACGGATGAGACTTTCTGCTTAAATAGAGACCAGACTTATCACTTAAAGTTTATCCCAAATCGGCGAGGTAAAACCTTATTTGTCTAGGACTTTTGAAAGGTTTGAGGAACTCCAGCATCATTTTTTGCACATAAAAGTCACCTATATTTCTCGCTTGTTGGCGTAAACGTAGGTTTCGGCGATAATTCTTATCGCACTCAATCTAGCCAAAACTTGGTGAAATTGATAATAACACAACTGAGCTGCTGTATCTCCCAATCCCAGAATTGGGAAAGCACACAGGTCTGTCCTTCTTTTAGGTAGACTGAGGTTACCATCGCAGAATTTGTGAGAGATTAACCAGATACAGCAGGTTCTTTCCTTGAGAAGTATCTTTGGCTGTATCTGGTTAAAAATCTTTTGCAAAAGAGCGATCGCTTACGCCAATCTCGTTTCTCGGTACGCGTCCTACCCCTACCCCTACTTATGGCTGCGGGTTTGAAATCATCGACATTAGAACTCCTGAAGCGCTTTAATCGGGCGTTTCCTCAGTTCTATGAGCAGTTTGTCAGCAGTGAGATCCAACTGCAAAACCTGAGGCTCGCCTACCGACTCTATAAAACTAAACGGGCGGTCATCGAGATCAAACCCGAAGGGTCCAAAAGTGCCCTGCACTTTGCTTACCGCAATCAGTCGTTTCTCCTCAGTGATATTTTTGGTGTTCTCGCTGCCTATGGACTGACGATTCACAGTCTCAGTCTCTATGGACAAATTAGTCCGCCTATGCTGGTTTTTATTAAGCTGGTCGTCTCTCGTGGCAGCAAAGCCCTAACCGCCAAAACGGCAGAAAACGTTGGTCGCGCCATTCGAGAGGCATTGGCAGGGCGCTTTGAAGTGGAAGAAATGCTGGCAGTAGAGTTTAATCTTGATGCCGGTTTGGAGCAGGTGGAAACAGAATTTTACGTCGATCCAGTTTTCCATCTCCCTGCCCTACTGATTGAAGCAGACAACCAGCCCGGTTTATTTTACAAAGTCATGTACGCCATTTGGCAGGAAGACTTACTAGTGGTCAATGCCAACTTACTGGTATGGCGCGGACGAACTCGGCTCATTCTGTACTTGTTAGGGCCAAACGAAAACCTGATTCCTGAATATTTGGGTCAAAAAATTGCCGAGAGTGTGCGGCAGCGATTACTCGGTCGTCGGTTTTAGGGGGGTTGAAGGTTAGAGGGTTGAAGGTTTGAAGGTTGAAGGTTGAAGGTTGAAGGTTGGTAGAGACGTTCCGCCGGAACGTCTGTACAAGGTGGGATGGTTGGGAAGATAAGTGGATAACTTGAACGCCTTGCCAACTAACCAACTTACTGACTTTCAACTTTTTCCCAGCCTCCATTCTCGGATAGGATGAAAATATGACATTCATCGACATTCTGGGAGCCCCTCACGCCTACGAGCTCACCCCTCCTCCGGCATCACCCGCTCCTGTACTAGTTTTCATCCACGGCTGGCTTCTAAGCCGCAACTACTGGAAACCTTTAATCGAAAGACTAGCGCCGGATTATCAATGCCTCATTTACGATCTGCGCGGCTTTGGGGAGTCCCAGCCATGCAAAAATGGAACCCAAGGAACAGAGACAAACCTCAACGCTGAATTGCTCGCTGAGGCTGAAGTTCTATCTTCTCCTCGCCACAGTTTAGTTGCCTACGCTAAGGATTTAGGTATCCTGTTGCAACAACTGAAGATAGAAAAGGCTTGGCTTATTGGTCACTCGCTGGGCGGCAGCATTGCCCTCTGGGGGGCTTCTGTATTACCCGATCGCGTATGTGGGGTAATCTGTCTCAATGCTGGTGGTGGCATTTATTTAAAAGAAGAATTTGAGCGGTTTCGATCACTAGGTCAAAGGTTAGTAGAACGACGCCCCCGTTGGCTATGCTACGTGCCTTTACTCGATTTGGTGTTTGCGCGATCGCAAGTCGCTCGTCCGCTTGCACGGCAGTGGGGACGCCAACGACTGATAGATTTTGTGATCGCTCATCCTGAAGCTGCGCTACAGGCTTTACTGGATTCCACTACAGAAGCAGAGGTTCACCGTTTACCTCAAGTCGTATCACAGCTCGAACAGCCTACTTATTTCATTGCTGGTGCTAAGGATAGGGTGATGGAACCCAAGTATGTGCGCCACCTTGCCAGCTTTCACAAATTATTTCAAGGCTATGGGGAGAACGTGATTGAAATTCCCGATTGTGGGCACATGGCAATGGTAGAGCAGCCAGACGCCCTTAATACTCAAATTCGCGAAATTCTCGCCAATCATTAGGAAATAATCAGCCTCAGTTACAGAAAGCGTAACAGCTCTAATGTTGAGAGATTAAGGCAGCATAGTAGCAATAACGAGCCTTTTTGCATAAATTGCAACGAAAAGGGCGATAAGTCCTAGAGGCTGTGACAGGTGTCAGCTTACACGTTGAGTACCTGTTGTGGGCAAAATTGACTATTGTAAAAATTCTCGTATCATCTTTGAGCCAAATACTGTCTTACAGAAGCAGTGAAAGTGGTGCCAATTGACTAGCTCAAAGAGCTTTTTATTAAGTTCAGCAACGGTTAGTCAATCTTTGCCCCTACCTTCCCTAAAGTTTAGGACAAAGATGAACGTAATCCTCATAGAGAGGGGACAATGCTGCTAAACGATCCGAGAGACTATCAAATTCTGTATCTCTCACTTTTTCTAGTCCTAGGTATTGGAACAAGGGACTGGACAATAAGACCTACCTTAATTTTGGTTGTGATGGCGACGTGCCTCTTGACTCAGTGGGTAGCAGTATCTCTATTGCCGAATTTTCAAGAAAAACTGCTTAACCTGCTAACCCAAAAGGGAATTTACGATGGTCACCTGTGGGGAATTCTCCAGAAACTTGCAGGGGAGCGGGGGAGCGGGGGAGCGGGGGAGCAGGGAAGCAGGGAAGCAGGGGAGCAAGAGTTTCTTCCATCCCTAACGGGAATGAGGCGCTCGTGGGTAGAGCCTAACCTGCAACTTTCAAACCTGCAACCTTCAATCTCATCCCCATTCTCTTCACTGAAGAAACAACAGAATTCCCTTGAAAAAAACTATTCGAGTGTAGCAAAACTTCCCAAAGTGGCTTCACTCAAAAGTGCAATGATTACAGCATTGAGCTTGAGCTTGTTGTTGCGGGCTGACCACTACACCACAATGATTTTGGCAGGTTCTCTAGCCATTTTAAGTAAATTTCTGTTTCAAGTTGAGCGCAAGCATTTTTTTAATCCTGCTAATTTCGGTATTATTGCTGCTCTAATCTTGACGAATGATGCTTGGGTTTCGCCCGGACAATGGGGGGATGATGGCTGGTATGCGCTGTTGTTTGCCGGGACAGGTGGCATGGTTTTGAAACGGGTAGGTCGATGGGACACAACAGCAGCTTTTTTGGGCGCATACACATTGCTAGAAGCCATTCGGAATTTTTGGCTTGGCTGGACATGGGATGTGTTTTGTCATCGGTTAATGAGTGGTTCTTTGTTACTGTTTGCTCTGTTTATGATTACTGACCCTCGTTCAATTCCTAATGCGAGAATTAGTCGAATCATTTGGGCTGGTTGCATTGCTATACTGACTTTCATTTTGAAAAATTATTTCTTTGTTCCAACAGGCGTGTTTTGGGCTTTGTTTGCTCTTGCTCCTTTAAGTGTGGTTTTGGATTTCACTTGGTCTGATTCTAGATTTGAATGGAGCGGAAATACCTCTAAATTTGTTAATGAATTGCAAAGTCAAGAGCAAGCTAAAACGGGCATATAGCCAATAAAAATAATTTCACGTATCTGTAGGTATTTTTAGTATGGTTTTTCTTATGAGATTAGACTTAATAATTCCTGTCACTGAAAAACGATAGTAACGTTTACTTAAGAGAAGGCGTTGGTGATAAAAATGCTTCGGTTTTTAACAGCAATTATGCTAGCTTTTGTAATTAGTTTTAGCTGGGTGCCAAATGCTTGGGGATTTTGTGGGTTCTATGTGGCGAAAGCAGACACAAAGCTTTACAACCAGGCTTCTCAAGTGATAATTGCACGGAATGGCGATCGCACTATCCTCACAATGGCAAATGATTATCAAGGAGATGTCAAAGATTTTGCCTTAGTTGTCCCAGTTCCTGTGGTGCTTCAGCAAGAACAGGTTCGGGTGGGTGACACTGCGATTATTCAACGGCTTGATGACTTTAGTGCGCCCCGACTAGTGGAATATTTTGACTCAGACCCTTGTGCTGGTTTGGGGAATGGGGGAGATATCACGCTCACTGGCAGGGATACCCTGAGTCCTAGGCTCAGTGTTTCAAATAGCGGCGGGAACATCTCCTTAGGTGTCACTGTAGAGGAGCGCTTCACTGTAGAGGAATATGAAGTTCTCATCCTCAGTGCCAAGGAATCTAGCGGTTTGGAAACTTGGCTCAGACAAAACGGGTACCAACTTCCACGAGGTGCTTCTCGATTACTTCAACCCTATATCCGGCAAAACATGAAATTCTTCGTTGCTAAAGTCAATCTGGAAGAATTTCAAAAAACTGGCTCTCAATTCCTGCGCCCGTTGATGATTGCTTACGAATCTCCTAAATTTATGCTGCCAATTCGTTTGGGGATGATGAATGCGATCAATGACCAGGATTTGATTGTTTATGTTTTATCCCCGAAAGGTCAAGCGGAGATTACCAACTACCGCATGGTGAAGATTCCTTCTGATCGTGAAATTCCTATCTTTGTGAAGAATGAGTTTAGCGATTTCTACAAGGCAATATTCCAAACAGCCTATGAGCAAGAAGGGAAAAAAGTTGCCTTTCTCGAATATGCCTGGGATATGGGTTGGTGCGACCCCTGTGCGGCTCAACCTTTAAGTACAGAAGAGCTTAAGAAGGCAGGCGTTTTTTGGCTTACCTCATCTACAACCAATAATGTATGGATGAGCCGCCTCAATAAAGATAATGTGTTTATTACCCGCCTGCATGTCCGCTATAGCCGTGATAAATTTCCTGAAGATTTAATGTTTCAAGAAACTTCAAACCGTGAACAGTTTCAAGGTCGGTATGTCTTGCGTCATCCCTTTACTGAAGAGATGAAGTGTGAAGCGGGACAGCAATATCAAAAATCTTTAATCGAACGTTCCGAAAAGGAGGCTCAGACTTTAGCTAAGCTTACGGGATGGGATCTTCAGGATATCCATCAGAAAATCAAGCTCAATCAAAACCAGCCTTGGTGGCGCACGATTTGGCCTTGAGGGGTATGTACACTTATGAGTGCGTGAGGGCTGAGTTCGGAATTGAAGGACTACTTTTAGCTCATAACTCAACACTTTCTATTTTGAGAGGTAACCATGAAACTAGTTCGTATCTTTATTACTTTATTGCTAACTTGTGTAGTTGTTATTGGCTTTGCTCAAAAAGCCTGGGCTTTTTGTGGGTTCTATGTCGCCAAAGCGGATACTAAGCTTTATAACCAGGCATCTCAAGTTATTCTTGCCCGAGATGGCGATCGCACTGTTATGACAATGGCGAATGACTATCAAGGGGATGTCAAAGATTTTGCCCTGGTTGTCCCAGTTCCGGTGGTTCTCCAGCAAGACCAGGTAAATGTTGGCGACCCTAACATTATCGAACGGCTTGATGCGTTTAGTGCGCCGCGACTGGTGGAATATTTTGACCCAGACCCTTGTGAGCCTCTCGCCATGTATGACAGAGTAGGTTCACCAGCATCAACCGGAGGAGGTGCGACAAGGGGGGCTCCTGAGGAAGAAGATCGCACCTTGGGTGTTACGGTAGAAGCCCGTTTTTCTGTAGGGGAATATGACATTCTCATCCTCAGTGCCAAAGAATCAAATGGTCTAGAAACCTGGCTCAGGCGCAACGGTTACCGAATTCCCAAAGGAGCAAATCAGTTACTCCGCCCCTACATTCGGCAAAACATGAAGTTTTTTGTTGCCAAGGTCAATTTAGGAGAATTTGAAAAAGCTGGCTATCAATTTCTCCGACCCCTCCAGATGGCCTACGAATCCCCCAGATTCATGTTGCCAATTCGCTTGGGGATGATGAATGCGACAAGCGCACAAGATTTGATTGTCTATATTTTATCGCCAAAAGGTCAAGCGGAGATTACCAACTATCGCACGGTGAATGTTCCTTCAGATGTTGAAATTCCTGTGTTTGTCAAGAACGACTTTAGCGATTTTTACAAGTCAATGTTCCAAACTGCCTACACTCGTGAAGATAAAAAGGTAGCGTTTCGCGAGTATGCCTGGGACATGGGAAGTTGTGACCCATGTTCTGCTGAACCCTTGCATCCAGAAGAACTCAGGAAAGCAGGCGTTTTTTGGCTCAATTCTAGTAGGCTCAATAATGTGTTTATTACTCGCCTTCATGTGCGCTATACCCGCGATAAGTTTCCTGAAGATTTGATGTTCCAAGATACGTCAAACCGTCAGCAGTTTCAGGGGCGATATATTTTGCGTCATCCTTTTAAAGGGGAGATGAAGTGTGAAGCGGGGCGACAATATCAACGGTCTTTGAAGGAACGATTTGAACAGGAGGCGCAGACGTTAGCTAAGCTTACTGGATGGAATATTCAGGACATACGAAAGAGAATTAATATTGCTCAAGGGCCATCTACTCCTTGGTGGCGCAATCTTTGGCCTTGAGGCTAAGGGGAGGGGGGAGAATTAAGCGGCTGGGCATCTAATTTCAGAATTAGGACGGGCTGTCCGGCCCACCCCACAAGGTTTAGAATTAGGACGGGCTGTCCGGCCCATCCCACAAGAAATGTTCTCAACAGGAGCGAGTTCGTTAAGGCAAGGGCAGCTTATATTTAGGCGATCGCACTTCGCAGGTACACTAGTACTATTTCTTTTTGGGTATTAGTGGGATTAGTTTCACTAATCCAGGCCATAAGCGAATCAACAGCCAAGCCAACGTTGCTGCTACAAGTGCGACACTGAGTTTGTACGCCATTGGTATGACAGGTTTTATCCAAGGTGCTGAGAATGCAGGCTGGGAGCGAAGGAGAGTTTCACTGAGTTTATCTGGAGACGGAACGAAGGAGGCGACACTCCACCCTACACCGAGAATTGCAATGGCATCTTGGAAGTTTCGTTCTCGTTCGGCTTTGGCAACTTCGACACGACTACGAACAGCGCTAATGGTATTCTCTAGCAATTTCATCCCTCGCTCCAGATTTTCCGAGTCTTTGGTAATTTGGAGCTGGTATTTATCTGTGACTAATTTGGTAAATTTTTCCAAAAATTCCAGTTTGTTTCCTACTTTTTCTTCGATTCGTTCTATGCGTTTTTTATAGTTACTTAAATTAATGTCAATAGTGCGATTTTGAAAATCGAGCCTATTCAGGTCAATGGTATAATTATTAATGGTAGCCTGAACTCGAATTAAGGTTTGGCGGAATTTTTCAAATTCTCGTTCTTGGGATTGCTTTGGATTGATGGATTGTCTATCTTCTTCAATGGTGGTAAAGTAATTTTTAATTGTTTGTTTAAGCAGGCGACTCTGACCGTAAGCCCAGAGGATTTTGTGGCGATATTCAAATAAGCGCAGCCAGTCAGAATAAAATCGAGCTGATTTTTCGGCTGTTGCTCGATCAGGGTAGAGGATAATGATAACGTGCTGGTTTTCTTGGATACTTTGGATGGTGACTGGGGATGTTGTTTTCTCTGGCATCACCAAGCGGTAGCGCGAGAGTTCAAAGATTGTTGCTCCTAAAAATTGCCCTTGTCCTTCTATGTCTTGCTCCCATTTTGAGTCAGGCATTAAGGCTTTGTAGCAGGCTTTGGCGATATCTTCAGTACTTTTGGCTTCAGACTGGGGTAGCCAACCAGAAACCATCCAGGTTTGTCCAATTGTGGCGGTTTGACCGTTTAATCTTCGCTCAATTTCGGCTTGGAGTTCTTTAAAGCATTCGGCGGGTTGAGGTTCGATTTGATTGTTCACTGAGCAGTCTAGCAGCAGCCCATAAGTATCGCCGAGACGCACGGGATAGTAATAACCTTGGAAGGGGTACGGTTCGCTACTAGTTTCAAAGAAGTTTGGCTGGGTTAGGAGCTCTACATATTCATCTTCAAAGTAGTTGTCCTTTTGAAATAGGGATTGGTGGACGCTTTCAGGGAGTTTTTTCTGAAAAAAAGCTCTATTCCGGTTAATTTCATTTTGGCTCTCGCCTAAACCATTTCTCAGATCGTAGAGAAAGAGGTCGATGGTAGGATAGATGATTTCATTCATTTAAGTTTTAGATTTTAGATTAACCCTATTTAGGAGCAATCTCTCGGCGAACGCTCCAGAACCATGTAGTTTAAAAGCAAAGTGATGAATTTATCTAGTCAGTGGAAAAAGCCAGGACAAGCAATACGCTACTAAGGATGGCTTCGCTAAGCACCCCAAAGATAGATTGCTGAGAAGTTGGGTTATTTTTGGCTGATATTTTGCTGAAGGAATTGTTGGAGTTGTTCCAAACGAGTTAGTTTTTTAGCAGTTTCAGGTGGGTTGGAAGTGGCCAGAATGTTGATAACCATGTTGTTAATTTCACTGCTCTCATAGTCATCGCTGACTGGAGCAAAGCCTCGTGTTACTGGGGCTTGAACTGGGGGTATTGCTTTTTCAAGTTCCGCTTGAGTGGGCAGTAAATTTGACGGGATTTTGTCACCAAGGACATCCAATTGAGATCTAGCGGTTTGATACAATTGATTCAAGGTGGGGTTAGCCTGAATGACTGTCAGTAACTCTGGTTCGTAGTCCTCCCAGTTATCGGGGTCGATCGCCAGTCGCTCAGCAGTATCTCGGAAGGCTTCTTGTTCATTTTCACTGAGGGGGGCTTCTAAATCCTTCAGAGCTAGCGATAGAGCGAGTAAAGTCTTGTTAACGGGTACAGGCATAGGGAGCATGTAATTTTTGTCAGGGATACAGACAGATTACTAAGGACAGCCACAGCATTCCGGATACTCGTTACAATTTAGTGTTTAAGGTTGTAGTACAAAACTCAACCCAATTTCATATCCCCCTATGGACAGAGAAGCACTGGTAGTAGGGATTAATCGTTATCCTTTGCTGAGGGATGCAAAAACCAGAAAACCTCAACATCTTGAGAAACCAGCAGCAGATGCAGAAGCGATCGCGCAAATCTTGGAAAAATATGGGAACTTTAGAGTGCGACGCTTGCCAGAGGTATACCATCAGGAGGGAAAGCGGGGAGTTGACCCCAATCCAGCACCAGCAAATCTGGTGACGATGACCGTTTTGGAAACGGCGATCGCTGAATTATTTAATCCACCCGGACGCAGTATTCCCGACACGGCTTTGCTGTTTT
>JBFLZA010000269.1:0-11404 GCA_040756535.1 Cyanobacteriota bacterium | reverse complement strand
TCGCTTTAAAGTGATGATACAGTCCTGACTGAGGCGGCTTATTGTAATAAGGAACAACTTGTAAAGATCCATCTAATCCTATTTTAGCGGCTTTTTGCGTCGCTGAGATCGCTTCTTGGGTCGAATTTGAACCGGTTCCCGCCATTACCTTGGCTTTGCCTGCTACGGCTTTTTGTACCACTTGAAATAACTGGTATTCTTCATCCCAGGTTAGGGTAGGAGATTCGCCGGTTGTGCCGCAAACCACAAGGGTATCTGTGCCATTTTCAGCTAAATGAACAGCCAATCGTTCAGCGACTTCGTAATTTACGCTGCCATCTTCCTTAAACGGCGTAATCATCGCCGTCACTACATGTCCAAAATTGACCACCCTCTTTTAATTCCTCCTTGGTCAAAGGTCTGTTAGCGCAGCGGGGTGTAGCCCAGGTTTGAAGGTTGTACTGCAAAGCAGAAGCCGAAGCGTCGGGCGAGAAGGCTAAAGGTTGAAATTTAGAACGTTCAACTTGCTTTCCTTTCAACGCTCAACTCCTCTTCTAACCACTAATGAGCAACTGTTGCTGTCGCTGGTGTCAGCAACTTCCGTGCCACCAACAACTCCGCAATTTGCACCGCATTTAAGGCAGCCCCTTTACGGATTTGGTCACCACACAACCAAAGTTCTAGACCACAAGGGTGAGAAAGATCTTGACGAATTCGACCGACTAGAACTTCGTCACGACCAGAGGCATCCATCGGCATCGGGAAGTAATTGGCTTGCCAATCTTCCACCAGTCGCACACCGGGGACATTGGTCAACACCTCTCTTGCCTTTTCCACCGACATGGGTTGTGCAAACTCTAGGTTAATCGCTTCTGAGTGTGCACGTAGTACAGGAACCCGTACACAGGTAGCCGAAATTCTTAGCTGAGGAGCGTTAAAAATTTTCCGCGTTTCATTAACCATCTTCATTTCTTCCTCACAGTACCCCATTTCATTCAGTGAGGAGTTGTGTGGGAAAAGGTTGAAGGCTAAGGGGTAAGGAAAGCTTTCTGTGGTGGGAGTTTCCCCCTGCAAAATCTCTTGGGTCTGAGTTTTTAGTTCTTCCATTGCTCTCATCCCAGCCCCACTCGCTGATTGATAAGTCGCGGCAACGATGCGCTGCACTGGCTGCACCTGATGCAGGGGCCAGACCGCCATTCCCATCAAAATTGTCGTGCAGTTGGGATTTGCAATAATTCCTTGATGCATCGCCGCCGCATCCGGATTGATTTCCGGCACGACCAAGGGCACATTAGGATGCATACGAAAGGCACTGGAGTTGTCAATGACAACGGCACCGCTTTCAACGGCTTTGGCAGCCCAAGCTTTTGATGTTGACCCTCCGGCAGATGCCAAAACGATATCAATATTCTCAAATGACTTTTCGGATACTGCCTCCACGGGGATTTGCTCGCCCTTAAAGGAGAGGGTACGCCCCGCAGAACGAGATGAGGCTAAAAGCTTTAAATCTGCCAACGGGAAGTCTCGGCTTTCGAGTAATTCTAGTAGTTCTGTACCTACGGCACCCGTTGCGCCCAAGATAGCAACGCGAACTTGAAAAGACAAATTAATTTCCTCCACCTTTAAACAGATAATTTCAACACTGACTGAAGCAAGCCTGGGTCAGTTGTTAATTTTCCTTAAGCTTTCTTTCTGGATGATCTTCCTTATAACTTTAGTTTCGTTTGATCGTAGCGGCACTTTATAAACGCCTGGAATTTAACGAATACTATTACCTGTCTTCTACCTGTCTTAACATGTCTGGGTGGGTTTCTCACAAAATCATCTGATGCTTAGTCAGAGCTTTAATGGGAGCTATAGCTAGACGGGGCTGAGTACCGCGTCATGCTCGAAGAGTTGAATAAAGCTTTGCTATCGCTAACACATGCTCCTATGTACTATCATCAGATACGGAAACCACAAGGACTGCTTAGAGATTTGTCTCCAAGCGATCGCGAGGGAAGAATTGCTAGATGCTTGTACTTAACTAGTTGCAACTAGGATACCACGAGAGACCGGCCTTCACCTCTTTCCATAACGACCTCAGATCCAGTATCTCTTGACTTAGCTGTCCTAAATCCTTGAAAAGTCATCATTCAGTTGTCAGCAAACAAAAGCGTCCATGAAAGTTACTCAGGAACCGCTCCCGAAGAGCCAGCTCGGTCTGGAAATTGAAATTCCCGCCGAAACGACCAAACAAGTCTATGAAAAGGTCGTACAAAACCTCTCACGTTCTGCCAACATTCCTGGGTTTCGCAAAGGCAAGGTACCCCGTCAAGTTTTGCTCCAGCGTTTAGGAGCACAACGCATTAAAGAAGCTGCGCTCGAAGATTTGGTTCAAGACAGCCTCCAGCAAGCAATCAAGCAAGAATCGATCGAAGCCCTGGGAAACTACAAGCTGATTTCCACCTATGAAGAACTCATCAGTCGATTTCAGCCAGGAGAACCCCTAACCTTTTCGGCATCGGTTGATGTTCCGCCCAAAATTAACTTAGGGGAATACAGGGGCTTGAGCATTAAAGCTGAGGAAACTCAACCTGATCCGGAAGCTGTAGATAATTTCTTAGAAACTCGTCGTACTGAACAAGCGACCCTGATCCCTGTAGAATCGCGCCCTGCTCAAATGGGAGATGTGGCAGTGGTTGATTATAGCGGTCGATTTACGGGTGAAGGAGAACAAGCCCAAGAAATCTCAGGAGCGCAGGCTACAGACTTTCAACTTGAGCTTGAGGAAGGACGGTTTCTGGAAGCAATCGTTCAGGGAATTGTGGGAATGAATCCTGGGGAGACAAAAGAAGTCCCTGTCACTTTCCCCGAAGATTACCCACGAGAAGATTTGGCCAGTGAGTCGGCTATTTTTACCATCACCCTGAAAGAACTCAAGGAAAAAGAGTTACCTGAGCTAGATGACGACTTTGCTCAAGAAGTCAGTGAGAAGGAAACCCTCGCTGAGTTGCGCGAATCGTTAGAACAACAGTTCCGGGAAAAAGCCGAGCAAGAAACGAAAGCCAGTAAGGAGAAAGCCATATTAGATGCACTCCTGGAGAAAGTTGAGGTTGACCTTCCTGAAACAATGATTGATCGGGAAGTCCAGACGCTTTTGACCCAAACAGCCATGCAGATGGAAAGCTATGGGATGGATATACGCAAGCTGTTTAATGCGGAAACCATACCACAGCTCAAAGAGCGATCGCGCCCCGATGCCCTGGTTCGCCTCAAGCAATCCCTAGCCCTCCAAGAAATTGCCGAACGGGAATCGATTACCGTTACAGCAGAGGAGATTGAAGCCAAAATCAAAGAATTAATGGAGCAACTTGCTGGGCAAGATGTCGATCCTCAACGGGTACGGGAGGTAGTCGAGTCCGATTTGATCAAAGAAAAAGCGATCGCATGGCTCGAAGAACACGCCACCATTGAACTGGTACCCAAAGGCTCCTTAACAGAAGAAGAACAAGAAGAAGCACCAGAAGACACACCAGAAGAAGCGAGTTCCCCAACTCAAGCAGAAGGAGAGGAAAGCGAGGCGGCTAACCAGACTGTTGAGGTGCAAGCGGAGACAGTTGAATAGTAGGCATTACGAAGTGTGTCATGAGTCTTCGAGACTAACGAAGTTCAAGTAGCCGTTAGACCCGAGGCGCTTACCTGCTTTCAAAAGTGGATTGTTTAGCGCCTCTGGCAAAGACTATCAATCGTTCCAGCCTCTCCAATCAAATCTTTTAATCTCCTAAACTAGCTGATGAGGTTAATCGGATTTCCTAATCAAGTCCCTTTTGAAAAGCCAGTCCTCATGCAGTTGAGGCATAATAGCACTAGAAGAGTACAACAAGGATAGTTATTAAAATTCCCCTTTTGTGCGGGGCGATAAAAGCCCTACCTTTAACTAAAAAAGCCTTAACATCTGTTCTATGCTGCAATCCCAGTTCCCTGACTATCAAATTAATAGCTTGAGTTCCTTTGATGTTTACGCCATGAACCCTAGCAATATCGTCCCGATGGTGGTAGAGCAATCGGGTTTGGGGGAACGGGCTTTTGACCTCTACTCGCGACTTTTGAAAGAGCGTATTGTTTTTTTGGGGACGCAGGTAGATGATAACGTTGCTGACTTACTGGTTGCTCAACTCCTCTTTTTAGAGGCCGAAGACCCTGAAAAGGATATTCAGCTGTACATCAACTCACCCGGAGGTTCGGTGACAGCAGGCATGGCCATTTACGATACGATGCAGCAGATTCGTCCGGATGTTGTTACTATATGCTTCGGCTTAGCCGCTAGTATGGGAGCGTTTCTGCTTACAGCAGGTGCTCCTGGGAAACGGATGGCCCTGCCTAGCGCTCGGATTATGATTCATCAACCCTTAGGTGGCGCTCAGGGACAGGCAGTGGATATTGAAATCCAAGCCAAAGAAATTCTTTACCACAAGCGGACGCTGAACGAGTTATTGGCTCATCATACGGGTCAACCGTTTGAAAAAATAGAAGTGGATACCGAGCGTGACTTTTTCATGTCACCGGCTGAAGCTCAAGATTATGGTCTGATCGACCGGGTCATTACCAGGCAGAACCTTCCCAGTGAAGCAGCTGTCACTCCTATAAAGTAAGAGGCTTCTTATGTCTAAATACGACTCCCATCTAAAATGTTCGTTTTGCGGCAAGTCTCAGGAGCAGGTGCGTAAGCTAATTGCAGGCCCGGGAGTCTACATCTGCGATGAATGCGTTGACCTGTGTAACGAAATTTTAGATGAGGAGTTGCTCGACTCCAGCGCCCCAGCCCCTCAACCGGTGCCGCCAAGAGAACCCCCCCAGAAGCGGCGTACTCGCGCCGGAAGCTTATCGCTCAATCAGATTCCCAAACCCAGGGAACTGAAGAAGTTTTTGGACGAGCACGTTATCGGTCAAGACGAAGCCAAAAAAGTTCTCTCGGTTGCCGTCTATAACCACTACAAGCGCCTGAGTTTTATCCAATCTAAGGGGGGAAATGGCAAGACAGGGGTGGACGATGCGGTTGAGCTGCAAAAGTCCAACATTCTCCTAATGGGACCGACAGGTTGTGGGAAAACGCTTCTGGCTCAAACCTTAGCCAGTGTATTGGATGTGCCTTTTGCGGTGGCAGATGCCACAACGCTGACGGAAGCAGGTTACGTCGGAGAAGATGTCGAGAATATCTTACTGCGCCTGTTGCAAGTAGCCGATCTTGATGTAGAAGAAGCCCAACGAGGAATTATCTACATTGATGAAATCGACAAGATTGCTCGTAAAAGCGAAAACCCCTCTATTACCAGAGATGTTTCGGGTGAAGGGGTTCAGCAAGCATTGTTGAAAATGCTAGAAGGGACAGTCGCTAATGTACCGCCGCAAGGAGGTCGTAAGCATCCCTATCAGGACTGCATTCAGATTGACACGAGTAACATCCTATTTATTTGCGGTGGCGCATTTGTCGGTCTGGAGAAAGTAGTAGAGCAACGCATTGGCAAGCGCTCTATTGGTTTTATTCAGCCTGGAGAGGGTCAGTCAAAAGACAAGCGTACAGCCGATATTCTGCAACACTTGGAACCCGATGACTTGGTGAAGTTTGGCATGATTCCAGAATTCATTGGTCGCGTGCCGGTGGTTGCTGTGGTTAACCCGCTCGACGAAGAAGCGCTGATGGAAATTTTGACGGAACCTCGCAATGCCCTTGTAAAGCAGTATCAGAAACTACTGCGGATGGACAATGTGCAGTTGGAGTTCAAACCGGATGCCGTCCGCGCGATCGCACAGGAAGCTTACCGCCGTAAAACTGGAGCAAGGGCACTGCGCGGGATCGTAGAAGAATTGATGCTGGAGGTAATGTACGAGTTGCCTTCCCGAAAGGATGTCACTCGCTGTGTGATTACACGGGAAATGGTAGAGAAGCGATCAACAGCAGAACTATTGATCCATCCCTCATCCCTGCCAAAGCCAGAATCCGCTTAAGAGAAGCAAACATTAGGGAATGCGTGGCTAGTGAGATCAACGTCCTCCTAGCCTACAATACCTTATGTCGATAGCAAAAACTCTTTTGAAATGCCTCTGATTAACGTTCGTGGCGTTGAGCATTACTACGAATGGATACGCCAATCGGCAAGCGATAAAGAAAAGCCAGTATTAGTCTTCGTTCATGGCTGGGGCGGCTCTGCTCGTTACTGGGACACTACCGCTAATACCCTATCTGATACATTTAACTGTCTGCTCTACGATATGAGAGGGTTTGGTCGGTCAAAGCTACCCCAAGAACCGATAGAGCTGCTCTATGAGATGGAGGACTATGCTGAAGATTTAGCCGCGTTATTAGATGCGCTGGAACTGAATCGCGTCTACATCAATGCCCATTCAATGGGAGCATCGGCTGCTGTAATGTTTCTGAACCGTTATCCAGAACGAGTGGAACGGGCGATTCTAACCTGTAGCGGCATTTTTGAGTACGACGAGAAATCGTTTTCCGCTTTCCATAAGTTTGGCAGCTATGTTGTGAAGTTCCGCCCCCGTTGGTTTTTGAGCATTCCCTTTGCTAGTGCGCTATTCATGACACGATTTTTGCATCGTCCGCTGCCGAGGGCTATAAGTCGTGCATTTTTAGAAGATTTCATAGAAGCAGATTACAAGGCGGCTTTGGGTACGATGCTGACTTCGGTGAGCCAGTATGCGTCCCAAGTTATGCCCCAAGAGTTTGCTCGGCTCAGTGTGCCAACTTTATTGATTGCTGGTGAATACGATCAGATTATCCCAGCAGAGCTAGGGCGTCGGGCGGCTCAGCTCAGTGACAAAGTTGAATACTTTGAAATTCCTGGTACGGCACACTTTCCCATGCTGGAGAAACCAGACGTTTACTTGGAGCGAGTACGTGAGTTCTTGGGTATCGGCTCCCCAGCAAACATTTGAATAATTCGAGAATAAGGAAACCCCCAGCCTTTTAGAGCCGGGGGTTTGAATCAGGGTGCATCTACCACTTCTTTCTTCCAGAAGTTGTAGTCATCCTCCGGATAGATTTTCAAAAAAAATCTGGGCGGACTTCACCGAAAATTATGAATTGTAAATTATGAATTATGAAGTAATTGACAATTTATAGGGGTTTGAAGCCCCTATAAAAAATTAGTGGTCTACATTTAGGGGGAGTCGAAGTCTCATTCTAAAAGCCTGAATGCTCAATTCATAATTCAGCATTCATAATTCATAATTTAAAGGATAAATGAGTTCGGCAGAATTCTAATGCTACAGAGAAATCACTCGTTTGCTGAGGATAGTTAACAGCAGGGCGGGAAATAATGATTAGTGGGATACCCAATTGGGCCGCGACCACTCGCTTGATATTTTCTCCACCAGCAGCGCCAGATGCTTTTGTCACTACAAGGGAGATGTTCCAATGACGCCAGAGTGCCTTTTCTAATTCAGCCGTTACGGGAGGACGAAGGGCGATGAGTCGATCTGAAGTAAATCCAGCCTTAATAGCAGCTTCAAGGGACGCGACAGAGGGGAGAATCCGGGCAAATAGAGTTGAGCGCTCTTGCCAGTGTTGAAATAGCGGTAAGGCTTTGTAACCGACGGTGAGGAGTACCCGTTGCTGGGAAAGGTAGTCACCCACTAGAAGCGTTTCAAAGTTATCAAGGGCAATAACTGGGGCGGTTTGGTTGTTAGCGTCTACAGCAGGACGCTCAAAGCGCAGGTAGGGAATTTGCTGCCTAGTTGCTGCGGCGATCGCTATTTGGGAAATTTCCACCGCATAAGGATGAGAGGCATCGAGAACTGCTGCAATTCGCTGCTCTTGGACAAATCGCTCTATCTGAGTGGCATCTAAACGACCGACCTGAACGTGTAGTGCCGGCACTTGGGGATACAGTTGTTTTGCTGCCGCTGTTGTCACAGTTACAGTACAGGGGAGACCCAAAGAAGCGATCGCCTGAGCTAGAGCGGCACTTTCAGTTGTACCGCCAATTAACCAGAGGCGATCGCCAAGGTCTAGCAATAGCTTGCCAAGAGTAACCAGCTATAGGTCATCCTTAACCCTTTAAGGCTTTAGTAAAGTTTCTGCGATAAGACTTATTCGCAATAACCAAGGCTGGCCACAACAGCGATAACGCAACCCGGTTGGGCAAACTGCGGCTGAAGTTAGTCCGCTCAAACCCCTTCCAGAACTTCCAGACCCCGTATCCATAAATTCCCAACAAAACCAGAGCAATTAGTTTCATCTTGCAATCAACCCCTATGACAATTGACTGAGTTCACCTCGTCAAAGCTTTTTCAATGGCAATTTCCGCCTCCCTCACTCTTGCTACCTTGACCGTAAGAGCTTCCCATCGGTGAGGAACATACAGCCATCCGCCCAGAGTTTGGGGGTGTCTGCCCAATTGATTCCAACTACAGGTCAAAGTAGCATTGATCCAGTTCTAGTCTATCTAGGTAACCGTTGCAGCGTCACGTTTCCAGAAAACTAGCTCTAATACTGTATCCTCTGCTACCCATTTTTATTAAGTTGCTGCAACAATCAACAACAAATCTTTAACTCACCTGCCCATAGCGCCTGAGGAGGCATATATTGCTGATGAGAGATGTCTAAAGATAGATTCACAAGTAAAATGCACTTGTCAAGAGAAAAAATCACTAGACTCAGATCGAGTCCCATCTTGTGGGGGGGTACCCTAAATTTCACCATAATAAGAGACTATTAGAAATAGGTAACAAAACTTAAATCCCACAAGATTACACCGTAAAGCGCGCTTTCTTAGGAGGACTTATGCGAGCAGTGCTGATGGCTGGCGGTTCTGGAACACGTCTGAGACCCCTGACCTGCGATCTTCCCAAGCCGATGGTCCCGATCCTAAATCGACCCATCGCTGAACATATAATCAACCTGCTCAGGCGGCATCAAATCACTGAGGTTGTAGCAACGCTGCACTATCTCCCGGATGTCATGCGAGACTACTTCCAAGACGGTAGTGATTTTGGTGTACAAATGACGTATGCCGTGGAGGAAGACCAGCCTCTAGGTACTGCCGGTTGTGTCAAAAATATTGCTGAATTACTCGATGACACCTTTTTGGTCATTAGTGGCGATAGTATTACGGACTTTGATTTGAGCGCCGCTATTGAATTTCATAAAAGCAGGAATTCAAAAGCGACGATTGTCTTAACCCGCGTTCCCAATCCTATCGAGTTTGGGGTCGTGATTACAGACGACCAAATGCGGATTCGGCGGTTTTTAGAAAAACCTTCCACTAGCGAAATTTTTTCGGATACGGTCAATACCGGCACCTACATTTTAGACCCCTCGGTTTTAGATTACCTGCCGGTTAATAAGGAAAGTGATTTTTCAAAAGACCTGTTCCCTTTGTTACTGCAAAAAGGTGAGCCAATGTATGGCTACGTTGCGGATGGCTACTGGTGTGACGTTGGTCACCTGGATGCCTACCGTGAATCGCAGTACGATGCTTTACACCAAAAAGTGAAGCTGGACTACGACGGTTACGAGGAGATTAAACCCGGATTGTGGGTGGGACAAAACACCAATATTGACCAGACAGCCAAAATTGAAGCCCCTGCTCTCATTGGCAGCAACTGCCGCATTGGACCAAGGGTGACGATCGAAGCGGGTACAGTGATTGGCGACAATGTAACCGTTGGCGCTGATGCTGACTTGAAACGACCCATTCTCTGGAATGGAGCCATTATTGGCGAAGAAGCCCATCTGCGTGCTTGCGTCATTTCCAGAGGGACGAGAGTAGATCGTCGCTCTCACGTCTTGGAAGGTGCTGTAGTCGGTTCCCTATCCACCGTTGGGGAAGAAGCACAAGTGAGTCCTGGTGTACGTGTCTGGCCAAGCAAAATCATTGAATCGGGAGCAACTCTAAATATTAATTTGATTTGGGGTAATACTGCTCAACGGAATCTGTTTGGTCAGCGCGGCGTTCAAGGGTTGGCAAATATTGATATTACCCCAGAATTTGCCGTTAAGTTGGGAGCCGCTTATGGTTCTACCTTAAAACCGGGTTCACAAGTGGCAATATCTCGCGATCAGCGGAGTATTTCCCGAATGGTTTCGCGGGCTTTAATTGCCGGTTTAATGTCTGTCGGAGTTAATGTCCAAAACTTGGAAGCAACGGCAATTCCGATTACTCGCATGGTGGTACCCACCCTGGGAGTAGCGGGTGGCATCCATGTTCGGGTACATCCGGATCGTCCTGATTTCATTCTCATCGAATTTTTTGACTCGCAGGGCATCAACATCTCCAAGGCAAAAGAGAAGAAAATTGAGGGGGCGTACTTCAAAGAGGACTTGCGGCGATCGCAAATCCATGAAATCGGCAATGTGGGATATCCCAGCCAAGTGATTGACCGTTACAGCACAGGATTTGAGAATCATCTGAACATTGAGGCAATCCGCCACAGTGGCTCGAAGGTGGTTATTGACTACGCTTACTCGGTTTCTGGTGCGGTACTGCCGCAATTGCTGGCTAAGTTTGGCTGTGATGCAGTCGTCCTCAATGCTAGTTTGAACCAAACGTCTGTCTCAGGGCATGAAAAAGAGGGATTGCTGACTCAGCTAGGTCACGTTGTGGAAGCCCTCAGAGCTAACTTTGGCGTACAGGTAGCCGCCAATGGGGAACAACTAACCTTGGTGGATGAATCGGGACTGCCGATTCGCGGTGAGATGTTGACCGCGCTGATGACAAGCATCATGCTGACGGCCCATCCCAGAAGCACTGTGGTGGTACCTGTGCAGGCATCGAGCGCCGTTGAACAAATTGCCCGCCGTCACGATGGTAAAGTGATTCGGACTAAAGCGAATCCAACCGCGTTGATGGAGGCATCTCAGACCAATCCGAATGTGGTATTGGGGGGCAGTGGAGAAATGGGCTTCATTTTCCCGCAACTCCATCCCGGATTTGATGCGATGTTCTGCATTGCTAAGATGATTGAGATGCTGACGGTGCAGGAGCGATCGCTCGGACAGATTCGCACCGAGCTTCCTCGTGTTTGCCACAAAACCTACACGGTGCGCTGTCCTTGGACAGTGAAGGGTTCCCTCATGCGCCATCTTGTAGAAACTCATCCCAATGAGAATTTGGAACTAATCGATGGGGTGAAGATTGTCAACCACCAAACGGACAGTTGGGTGTTGATTTTACCAGATGCGGGTGAGCCGTTGGTTCATATCTTTGGCAACAGCGATGACCGAGATTGGATCGATGAAAGCTTGAGGAAGTATCGCAGCTACGTCCAAGAGTTCGTCGAAAACGAGCAAGGTACCGTAGAAGCTCCCAAAGCTGAAGTCATGACATCCTAGTGCCTTCTTCCCAACGAATCCTGCTTACCTTCAAGTGAGCAGGATTAGGACTTACGCAAAACCTCTAAATGTAGGGTGGGCATTCACCACCTA
>JBFLZA010000268.1:0-11407 GCA_040756535.1 Cyanobacteriota bacterium | reverse complement strand
ATTTGTTTGTGAATTTCTGTTTGCAGAGACTGCCATCGAGCGACGTGATTGGGGGCTAATTCATCGGCATTAAGTGTGGCAATTTGCTGTTGAAACAACTGTTGAACAGTTTGCAACCCATTACGGAGTTCTGCTCCCTCAATCTCGGTGTCAGATGTTGTTTTTTGCAACTGTTCCAACGCTTGTTGGAATTCCTGGTAGCATTGGCGGTGTAACATCGGCAACATTATTGCGCTTGTTTGGTTTAGAATTAATGTAAAGAATTTTGTCTTTCCAATAAAGTAAAGGTGATTAAGTCACTGCGAAGTTCGCTCTTGGGGCCTCCAACCTGAAAGCCAACGGTTTAGACAAGGAAGCGATAAGTCTAGCAACCTTCTCGCTTCTTTAAGCGTCGCACTTTGAAAGGCGCTTTCCACTTAAGCGCTTCTCCTTGGCGTAAGCATACACTCAAAGGTCGTACTCCCAAGGGCATTAAGGTGGCAAGCACTGCATCGAGTCTTTTCTCCCCAACCTTAGCCCTAAATGATTTTGACAAGATCGAAGCAGTCAGGAGCAATCAACGAGGATAAAACTACGGACGATCTCATAGCCGTTCTGGTAAACTCAATTCTATTTTTTATCTGTTAGGCAATAGACTTATGGATGCCATAGCTACAACCCCTACCTATACCACCTCAAAGTACAACTTCGATGTTCCTGATTGGTTACAGTCCTGTCTCCTTGCTCAGGAAGCAGCGGCCAATGAACCAGTCCCTGACGATATTAACTTGATCTGTCGAGCGTTCGAGTTTGGTTACCGACTGCATGAAGGTCAGAATCGAGCGTCCGGAGAACCTTATATTGCTCATCCTGTTGCGGTAGCTGGGTTATTGCGGGATTTGGGCGGCAGCAGCGTGATGATTGCTGCCGGGTTTCTGCATGACATTGTTGAAGATACAGACGTCACGCTCGAAGAAATCGAATCTCGATTTGGAGCTGAGGTGCGACGACTCGTCGAAGGCGTCACCAAACTTTCTAAGTTTAACTTTTCCAGCAAAACCGAGCGTCAAGCTGAAAACTTCCGTCGAATGTTCTTGGCAATGGCAGCGGATATTCGAGTGATAGTGGTGAAGTTAGCCGACCGACTGCACAATATGCGGACTCTGGAACACTTAGCACCAGAGAAACAGCGCAGAATTTCCCTAGAGACTCGGGAAATCTTTGCACCCCTAGCGAACCGACTGGGAATTGGACGCTTTAAGTGGGAATTAGAGGATTTAGCGTTTAAGTATCTCGAACCTGAATCTTACCGTCAAATGCAAAAACTGGTAGCGGAGCGGCGATCGGATCGAGAGGATCGACTGAGCAAATTAGCAGAAGTTTTGCGAGAGCGCTTAGAGAGAATTGGACTTCATTGTCTCGAACTCAAGTGGCGTCCTAAGCATCTCTATGGAATATACCAGAAAATGCAGCGGCAGCAAAAAGGATTTCATGAAATTTATGATATTGCTGCCATGCGGCTGATTGTTGAGACAAACGAAGAATGCTACCGGACATTAGCCGTGGTTCACGATGTCTTTCGACCGATTCCCGGTCGATTCAAAGACTACATTGGGTTGCCAAAACCGAACCGCTACCAATCATTGCATACTGGGGTGATTGGCCCATCCGGTCGTCCGATTGAAGTGCAAATTCGCACCCTGGAAATGCATCATATTGCCGAATATGGAATTGCAGCCCACTGGAAGTACAAGGAAACAGGGGGTTCTAATAATATCCGATGGGGAACGGAGGACGAAAAGTTTACTTGGCTGCGGCAGTTGTTGGAATGGCAGAATGACCTGAAAGATGCTCAGGAATACATCGACAGCGTCAAGGACAACTTATTTGATGATGATGTTTACGTCTTCACGCCCAATGGAGATGTGATTCCGCTGTCTCGGGACGCAACCCCGGTTGATTTTGCCTACCGGATTCATTCAGAAGTAGGGAACCACTGTGCCGGAGTCCGTATCAATGGGCGATGGGCAGTACTGGATACTCCATTGAATAACGGAGATATTGTTGAAATCATTACCAAGGAAAATAGCCATCCGAGTTTAGATTGGCTCAACTTTGTCGTCACTCCCGGTGCCCGCAACCGGATTCGACAATGGTATAAGCGATCGCATCGAGACGAAAATATCGCTCGCGGTCGAGAATTGCTAGAAAAAGAATTGGGCAAAAAAGGCTTTGAAGCATTGCTCAAATCTGAACCGATGCAGGCAGCGAGAGAACGTTGTAACTACCATAGCGTCGATGATTTGCTGGCTGCCTTGGGTTATGGCGAGGTGACATTGAATTTAGTCGTCAAGCGGTTGCGAGAAGCGGTGAAAGCCCAGCAACCGATTGCAACTGAACCACAGGAGCCATCCATTCCCCAACTTCCTACTAGCAAAGCTCCATCAACGGGTACTCCGAAGAGTGAACCCATTGCAGGCGTCGAAGGGCTACTCCATCATCTGGCCGGTTGCTGTAATCCCATTCCTGGTGAACCGATTATTGGTGTCGTAACACGAATCCGTGGCATTTCCATTCACCGACAAGGTTGTACCAACTTAGAGAATATTCCTGGAGAACGGGTAATTCCGGTTAGCTGGAATCCTGCCAATAGCAGCAACGGGCGTCCTCAAACTTACCCCGTTAATATTCAAATCGAAGTCATCGACCGAGTCGGTGTCTTCAAAGACATCTTGTCTCGCTTGAGCGACCAGAATATTAATGTTCGCAACGCCCAAGTCAGAACTCAAGAAGGGAGACCCGCGTTGATTGACTTGTGCATCGATATTCTCGACCACCAGCAACTTGAGCGTAGCTTTACCCAGATCAAAAAAATGAGCGATGTGTTAAACCTACGCCGTGTCAGTCAAGTTGAGGAGAATTGCTGAAACAGCGACGCATCCGTGTCGTTTTAAAAATTATGAATTAGAAATTATGAATGATGAATGATAACTCATATTTCTAATTTCGACTGGGAGGGAGATTTATACGCCCCAAGTGCAGACACCTAAAAAAGTTTTAGGTGGGGACTCTAACCCAATTCATCATTCAGAATTCTTTCGTTGAAAAAGACTCAGTTGTCAGTTCTCATCCATGCATCGATAGAGTAAACCCTTCCAAAGGGGTAGGAAAACCTTGCCAGTGTTCGGTGAAAATTAGACAAGATGCGGAGCAACTCAACGTTATTGATTGGCTTGCACAGCATCTTATCGTAGGTTGGCAACGTTACTGAAAAACTGAGAACTGAACATTGACTCATGACTCTTAAGCGTTCTGCTTGCCTCATTTTTAATCCAGTTGCTGGTCAAAGTGACCCAGAGCAAGATTTGTTGAAAATTCGAGCGCTACTAGAGACAGAGATTGACTTGGATATTCGCTTGACGACACCAGAAGTGAATGCCGGTCAACTGGCACAGGAGGCAGTCGAACGGGGTGCCCAAATGATTATTGCCTCTGGCGGTGATGGTACTCTTTCAGCTGCTGCGGCGGCAGTGGTGAGAACCAATATTCCTCTAGGTGTGATTTCACGAGGTACAGCTAATGCTTTTGCCTCTGCTTTAACGATTCCCGACACCATTGAAGATGCCTGTCAAACCATATTAGAGGGGAGAACGAAGGTCGTCGATGCAGCACTATGCAACGGAAAGCCAATGGTGCTGCTGGCGGGCGTTGGCTTTGAGGCAGAGATGGTCGCCAAAGCAGATCGAGAGACAAAAAAACGCTTGGGTACACTCGCTTACATTTTGGCAGGAGTTCAAGAGCTACAGGAGTTCGAGACGTTTGAGACGCAGATTGAAACGGATGAGAAAGTGATTACGGTTACAGCGGGTGCGGTGACGATCGCAAATGCCGCCCCACCCACATCTATTCTGGCTCAAGGACCGGCAGGCATTATTTATGATGACGGATTGCTTGATTTAACAGTAGTGGCACCCGCCACCCGTGCAGGCGCGATCGCATCTGCGTACCACTTGCTACAAACTGCTTTTCAAGGCAGTGCCGCCGAACGGGATGACATCGGTTATTTGCGAACCAGACGCATCAAAGTGACTACCAATCCCCCTCAAAAAGTCGTCCTCGATGGAGAAATTATTGGTAGGACACCCATTGAGGTTGAATGCATTCCCGGTGGCTTAACGATCTTTGTGCCTTTCAATCAAGCCAGTCAGCCTTTGGAAAGATTAGCAGGACTTCCTGAATTAAAAATCGAGGAGAAGCTTGAATTTGAGTAGGAGACGTTGTTTGGATGTAAGGTGAGCACTGTCTACAGAAGTTGAAATGCTGATTTTAGTGTTGTCTGCTATGCCCACCCTACTTTCCTGAGGCTTTCAAGATACAAGATGCTTTGAGAACAACTAAATCCTGTGTCTCGAAAACCGAACAGTGCTGTGCAACGCTAGGTAAGGCAGGGATAATTCCTTGCTCCCACCTTCTTTGAACCTCTGCTGTAACTGGAAATTGTTTGAGCCACCGATCATTAAGTTCAGGAGGAGGTGGCTTGGGCAGAGAATTTTGACTTTGATCGGCGGCAAGGTAGGAGCGCTCTACAATCCAGAAATCGACGCCATAGTTTTGAATAAAGTGCTGCACTTGTTTGAGATCGGGGCTGTATTGGGCATCCATCAAATCCATTACGCGCTGACGAATCTGTTTGTAGTAACCCTGATGGTAAGGCAGTGCATGTTCTCGCGATACTAACACGGAGCGTTTGGCAAAGGTCGGTAATTCATCCGTTTGGGGTATCAAGGAGGCGATGAGAGTATCTTTGGGTTGTTGTAAGAAGAACTTATAGAGTTCTGGCTCCTGACCGACCTTGTAATAATAACTACTAGGTAAGGAAACTGCCGTTACTTTAAGCAGCACTGGATAACAGACAAGGGCAATGCCTAGAAGTGCGGCTACGATCAATGCCCTGAGTTGTCGTTTTGGATGTTGAGAATGAGTGCGATCGCCTGCCCATCGAAAAATCGCATCCAAAAGTACAATAACTGCTATTCCACCAGCTATGGCCGTCAAGATGCGGATACTATACTGGGTGTACCGACTGGGTAAATACAGTTTAAACAGTAAGGCATGGGCTGCAATATATAAGCCGAAAGACACTAAGGCAATTTGAGCTAAAACATTGATGTTGCTAGTAATCTGCCTAACCAGGGGAAAGCGGGAGGGATGGCGCAACTGATAAGGTAACAACAATCCTAGACTTAGCAGGAGTACCGGGAAATAGAAGAAGGGCAAACGGGACCATTCGTAAGGGAAAAAACCACTGCGATCAGCGTACAGCCAAAACTCGAAGGGGCTGTGGAGAAAAAAGCGCGATCGCCCTTCATCGGCAAACTCTGGCATAATTCTGGCTTGGGCTACTGTAGCAGTCGGCCCAAATGGAGAAGACTGTAAAACTAAAGGCAATAATACTAATAAAGTGACGCCTAAACCCGTGGCGCAAAAAAGATAATCTTGGCGATCACTTGAAAACCTCAATTGTCCTGATTCCCAGCGCACCATCCGCACTACCAAAATTCCTGCACTAATCACCATGGCGGAGGGATAAAATAATCCTTGTAGAGCAAGTGCGACTAAACAAGGCAGCAGGGAACGTCGCAGCAGATAGTACAAAAATGCTAGAAAGAGCGGATACATAAACGCTCTAGCCGTACCAGAAATCAAATCATCTTTCAGCCAAAGACTTTGATTGAGCAGTAAAGCGGAAATAAAGCCTGTTGCGGGTACAGGTAGCAACTGTAAGCAGAGCCAAAAACAGTAGCTTGTGGTAATTAATCCCAGTGTCAGGGGTAGCCATTTATTAAAAACTAAGGGGTCAATTCCTATCACGGCTGCCAACTGATAAAGTGCCTTATATCCAGGTGGCGCTACAGATTGGAAATAATCGGCAATTAAATCATTGGGAAATAATTCTGGATCGAGGAATCGCCGCATCCAGAATACGTGCTGCTGAGCATCATCTTGCACGATGTAGGGATTCCTGAAGGCTCTCCTCAGTCCAACTAAGCCGAATGTAGCTGTATAAGTCAGGCTTAAACTGAACCAGAAAATGATTTGAGGATTGGATGTTTTATCAATTGGAGTTGTTAAAAAGTGGCGGAGATGTGTTACCCAGTTTGAAGGAAGTATTTTTGTCATTAGAGTCATTCGATTTTAGCTCTTGGATTGTTGTTACAGATTTATCCATGAGTTACGAATTTTAGATTGACGATGTCAGGATTTATTCCAGAGTTGAAACTAGGGGAATGAAACCCAAAGTAATCTAAAATCTAAAATCCAGAATTGATCGAGTCATTGAAAATTAGAAAATAGCTCTATATTTCCGGTAACCTAATAAAATTCAACCCATGCCCCTAAACTTGAAATACATCACATTATGCAGGAAAGCACGCGATTGGGTAAGACGTTTGCTTTAGAACGAGAGTGGAGAGAGGCGGCTTGTCCAGCTTTTTCACTGGTTCTCCCGGTATATAACGAAGAGGATGCGATCGCCTTTACCCTTGATTATCTCCATGAAACCTTGGGTTCTGCGGGTTGCGAATACGAAATTGTTGCCGTCAATGACGGTTCGAGCGATCGCACCAGTGAAATTTTGTGTTCTCGCAGTGACATTAAGCTAATCGAGCATCGTCAGAATCGGGGCTATGGTGCAGCGCTCAAGACGGGAATTCGCTATGCCAAGTACCCCTTAATCGTAATTACCGACGCGGATGGTACCTATCCCAACGAACGAATTCCTGAATTAGTCAGGTTGGCGGCACAGGCGGACATGGTTGTCGGTGCCAGAATTGGGGCAAATGTCAAGTATCCAACCATCCGGAAAATCCCCAAATGGTTCCTCGTCCGGTTTGCTCAGTGGGTGGCAAAGTCACCCATTCCAGATTTAAATAGTGGGTTGCGGGTATTTCGCAAGAGTGTAGTAGAAAAATTTATCAAAATCCTGCCCGATACCTTTAGTTTTACAACTACCATCACCCTGGCTATGTTGACGAATAATTACATCGTCCATTACGAGCCAATTGACTATCGGTATCGGGTAGGGAAAAGTAAGATTAAACCCATACGCGATACTCTACGCTTCATTCAGTTAATTCTGCGGACGGGAGTATACTTCGCTCCGTTGAGAGTGTTTCTGCCTTTGGCAACAGTGTTCTTTTTAGGTTGTATGTTTACCCTGATTCAGGATATTTTCGTCCGAGAAGATTTGACGGAAAGAACCCTCATTCTCTTTATTGCAGCGACTCAAACAGGGATGTTTGCCCTACTAGCTGACATGATTGACAAGCGTACTTAACATGAAAATCATAATTCATAATTCATAATTCATTCCGCTCTTTTAGCTTGAGCGTGTTACCGGACTCATCGGTGCGATATATCCAATTCCTTTGACCATCAGTGACGACAACTCTCCAACCGGGCACGATTACCTGAGTGCAGAACATATCGGGTTCAGACAAACCCAAACAGCCATCCGGCCAAGTGCGCTTTTGAGCTTCAATAATGCGGAAAGAGGCAAGAGGACGACTAGTTCGCTGGACTGCATCTCGTAAAACGGCACTCTGGACGTTTGCGGGTAGCTGGTTGTTGTTTGAGGAAGAGTTACCAATAGAGGGAGAGGGTGATTGCATAGAGTCAGCCTCTAGTTGGCTGGTTTGTGCGATCGCAGGAAAAAATCCAGAAGACATTAAGATACAGGTAACAGCCATCAGTGCGATTTTGCTTAACCTGCTTAAATCAGGTATAGCTTTTACTAAAAGTAGATATTTCATGACCATTAACTCCTCTTTAAATCAACTATCTTTTCTAAGAAAAGAAGCATGAAAATATAGTTTTTATTTCAAATCCATTCGAGTGGACGGTTAGCAACAAAGAATTCTTCCCTCTTTTCTTAAGAAAGATTGAGAAAAAGAATTGCCATTAAATTTTAGTTCATGCATTCTCTCAAAAAAGATTTGACAACTTTTACGCCTGCTCAGTATTTCAAACTGATGCAGACATATTAGTGATTCGTGTCCCACGGTATAAATTAAGGACGAAATATTCTTCTACCGTTAGTTACAGATTAGATTAGCGATCGCAACCTGTTATGCATGGAAGAAACTCTTACTCCTCTACCTCCGAGAGTTACCTCTGCTAATTTCTTGAGCGTTGGTAGCCAGTTAACTAATTAGTCAAGTGCTGTTGTGTCCAAAGCACAGCTTGAATGCGATCGCGCAAATCCAGCCGTCTAGAATCCTTGTGACGTAATGCTTCACCGTGCCTTCAGTCAGATGAAGCATTCGAGCAATATCTCAAGTTAGAAGACTTCAGCTTCCTTAAACTGCTGCACTTTTTGAGCATTTGCTGATTCCCCGCAAGTGCGAGGCGTGGGGAAAATCTTACCCGGATTAGCTAAACCTTTAGGATTAAATATCTGGTTTACCCATTGCATGGTTTCCAAATCCGTCTCGGTAAACATATCCGACATAAAGCATTTTTTATCCGAACCAATACCATGTTCGCCGGAGATACTACCCCCCACTCTCACACACAGTTTCAGAATTTCTCCCCCTAACTCTTCCACCTGATGCAGCGCACCCGGAATCGAATTATCGTAAAGAATCAAGGGATGAAGGTTACCATCACCAGCATGAAATACATTGGCTATTGCGTAGCCATATTTCTCACTCAACGCTTCAATTTCTTTGAGAACGCCTGCGAGTTGAGTACGCGGAATAACGCCATCTTGGACGAAATAATCCGGACTCATATGACCCGCAGCAGCAAAAGCCGCTTTGCGACCTTTCCATAATTTTAATCGTGTTTCTAGGTCATTTGCTGTTGTGATATTCCGTGCCCCATTCTTTTTACACAGTTCGGAAACGCGCTGTTTATTGGTTTTTACCTCTACCTCTAAACCATCCAGTTCAACTAACAAAATAGAACCCGCATCTCTGGGATAACACCCCGTAGCGACAACATCTTCTACAGCATTAATGCTGAGATTATCCATAATTTCCATGCCACCAGGGATAATCCCAGCACTGATAATATCGGCAACAGCCGCACCCGATTCTTCAACCGTGGCAAAGTCTGCCAATAGAACACAAATTGATTCAGGTGTCTTGAGAATTCTTAAGGTAATTTCTGTAGCGATACCTAAAGTCCCTTCCGAACCGACGAATAAACCCGTAAGGTCGTAACCTGGGAGTTCTGGTACTGAACCCCCAACATCCACAATGGAACCATCGGGAAGAACCAGTTTTAAGCCCAGAACGTGGTTAGTCGTCACACCATATTTGAGGCAGTGGACACCGCCAGAGTTCTCAGCAACGTTACCACCAATTGAACAAACAATTTGACTGGAAGGGTCAGGGGCGTAGTAAAATCCCGCACCACTAACGGCTTGTGTCACCCAGTTATTGATAACCCCCGGTTGCACGACTACTTGCTGGTTTTCCAGGTCAATATCAAGAATGCGCTTCATCAAAGCAGTAACAATTAACACGCAATCTTCGACTGGCAAAGCACCCCCCGATAAACCCGTTCCTGCACCTCTAGCAACCCAAGGGATGTGGTTTTGGTCGCAGATTTTCACCACCTCGGCCACTTCTTCAGTGGTTCGCGGCAACACAACTAAGGCGGGACGCTGGCGATAACTCGCTAAACCATCGCATTCGTAGGTCAGCAGTTCCTCTTTGCGGCGAACCACACTGTTTTTACCGACAACTGCCTCGAATTGCTTAATGATGGGTTTCCAGTTGCGTTTGGTGTCTTGGGCAATCATAGGTGGCGGGAGTAAACGGTAGTTGCAATACTATGATTGCACGATCGCGAAGCGTTGCTGCATCCTTTCAGTAGTTATCAAGAGTGATTAACACTATTGCTACTATAGGATTTTTGACGGTTAGGTTACTTGACTACCTCTTTTTCAATCATTGTCTTCCACAACAAGTAGCCTTTTCCATTCAAATGCAAGCCATCTGTTGTATATTGCTCATCGAGTTGATTATTGCTACCCAAAAAAGAAGGAAACAGATCGATATATTGATATGAGTTTTTTTGAGATAAATCTTTTAGTTTAGCATTGAGTTCAATGACTTTGTTATTAATTCCAGGGTCAGCAAAATTTTTATTTAGAGGCAATACACTTTGAATAAACACTTGAGTTTGTGGACTTTTTTCCTTAATTTTTTCTAAAACTAAATTATAACTATTTGCTATTTCATCTACTGATTCATTTTGCAAGAATTCATTAATACCAATCATGATAAAAATTTTTTTAGGTTTTGATTCAACAATATTATCTATTCGAGATAAAATCCCGTCGGTAGTATCTCCAGCAAGCCCTCGATTTTTTATAGAAACATTCCTGAAAAATTCTTGCCATTCCCCGAAATCAGTGAGGCTGTCTCCCACAAACACAATGTCTGTTCCTGATTTGGGTAAAGTCTCAAAAAGACTTTTTTTATCCACAACATAAAAACTGTTATTGTCTATCGACTCAGGATTTAATAAATAAGAAACTGTCCGAATTATATAAGGAATACCGCCTTTTGATGCCACCCAAAATGTTCCTAATCCCAAAATTAGTAAATTTAGGCTGATCGAAATCAAGAACGCAACTTTATTAATCTCAACTTTATTAACCTTTTGCATAGGGCGGAAGTGAACTCTGATGGAATTTAAGACCAAGCTAACACAGCGCTAATCCAAATGGGAAGAATGTTTTCTTCAATATAATAGATGGTTCCTATAGATAGATTAATGAATAGTGAATGATGAAGTTTATACATCAGAAACGTTTCAACTTTCATCATTCACCCTTAGCTTCTTCAAGAGTGAACCCCTTTTTCCAAAAGCGTTTGCTCACGTCAACTTTCTCAAGTAGCTGCCCTCTTGCCGTTACCGTTACCGTTGGAAGTAAGATTCACAAGTGTTTGCTCTTGTGTTTCGTCAATTTCATCGTCTTCATGCTCGGCTTTGATACTACAGCGTTCTGCACTATAAACGAAGACTCCCCCTGTTTCAATTTTGTACACCCAAGCATGAAGTTGGAGTTGTCCATTGTAGAGTTTGGCATGGACGGCGGGGTAAGTCCGTAAGTTTTCCAGTTGAGTCATAACATTCTCCTCAATGGTAGCGTCCAGGAGTTCTTCACCTTCATACTCTTTGTAGTGTTCCTGAATAATTCTGCGGGTAGACTCGGCATACTTTAACCAATCATGTACCAAGGGTGTTTTTTCCGTAAGGTTGCCGAGTTGCAGCAGTCCCTTCATTGCACCACAATGAGAATGTCCGCAGACAATAATATGTTTAATCCCTAAAACTTCGACGGCATACTCAATCGCTGCACCTTCTCCGCCCGTAGTGGCACCATAAGGAGGAATGATATTGCCAACGTTGC